>DASVNY010000460.1:0-2321 GCA_036383615.1 Chitinophagaceae bacterium | reverse complement strand
TGTGGGCATGGAAAAATTAAAATAGTAAGGAACTTCGTGTGTTTTCTGTCCATACTCAACCGTAAGATCAGCATCGTGGTAATCATGATTGCCCGGTGTGGGATAGAGTGGGTATTTTTTCAGCAAATTGTCTTTATAAGGAAAAAAGAATTTAGACTGGTATTCCATATCATTCCCATCGTTATAGGCATTATCTCCTAAAAGTATCCAGGCATTGAGATCATTGTTGCCGAGATACCTGATGAATTGATCTCTTACATTGGCCTGGTTGATGGAAGGATAACCGCAATCTCCAAAAACACCAATGCGATAAAAACCTTCTTTACCAGGAACAGGCAGGGTTGAAAAATAATTATCAGCACCATACTGTAGTGTGTCTTTTATAGTGCCGATGGAATAATAATACTTTGTTCCTGCTGTGAGCCCGGTGATTTTTAATTCATGCTCCGTAGAAAGCGACATGCTGTCAACGGTTTTGGACAGGTTATTCATATCCTGTCCATATCTCACCCTTCCCCTCGATAACGCATCTGTGCGCCACCGGATAACAATACTTGTATCAGTGGCGACCTGCAAATAAGGACCTCTTGTAAGTTTGGGTTTATTCGTAAACCTTTCCTGCCCTTTAGCCAACGGTGCAGTTGAATTTTGTGAATAACCATTTACAAATACAGTTAGAAAACAAAAGCTGGCTACTAAAATTTTTTTCATGACTACAGATTATTTTGAAACATGAACCTCAAACACATCCTGGATACAACTATAGGGATCACTCACGATATAAGTGGAAACAGTTGCAGTGGGCTTAACATCGACTGACTGTGTTTTTGCATTTACACCTTTCCAGCTATACTCTCCAACCCAGGAAGCTTTTAAACTGGCTGTTTGGCCTTTCTTAATTTTTATCACTGTTTTCTTATTCACGTTTTTCATCATGGTGAAACGATCCCTGATCTTTCCATCCGCACAGATCCATTTCAGGTCAAGACGATTTCCTTCTATTTCCAATATGCTGGCGCCACCAATTGCTGTATCGGCAAATGGCAATGCATCATGAGGAAATGAAGCCTGGCCATGATCAACACGTCCCGCTGAACCACTCACTACATATACTGTACCTCTGCCTGTTTCATCTTTTACGTAGGGACATGAATTAACAGAGCCATCATAATAACCGCTGGAGTTACTCAATAAATGTTTTTCGGGGGAGAAACTCGCTTCGAGACCATAATGCCCCTGCATCAGTTTAGAACGCTCATAAGAATGGCTATGCCCGCATAATATGAGGTCAACACCATAACGTTCCAGGATCACTAAAAAATTCTCCCTGATCTTTCGCATTTGAGATTCTGTATCGGAATTATGTGAACCCATTGAATAAGGAGGATGATGCCAATAGACTACTATCCATCCTTTGTTTTTATTTGCTTCGAGGTCCTGCTTCACCCATTTCACCTGCGTGCCTGTGGTATCAAACAGGCGAAGTCCAAATTCCTCCGAACCATGTGAATCGAGTGAAAGAAAATGAACATTACCGATATCATAAGAATAATAAGCCAAAGTATGCGAAGGCAATCCTCCTGATTCTCCTTTTGTGGGCACTGAAAAGATTTTATAATAATCAATCTCTCCTGACCGTTGGGCTATTTCGGATGCATAAGGTTCATCACGATAATCATGATTGCCGGGCGCAGGGAAAAGCGGCGATTTCTTTAACAGGTTTTGCTTATAGGGTTCGAAAAACTTTAGCTGGTATTCATTATCCGTTCCCCATGAGTAAGCATTATCGCCCAATAGTATCCAGGAATTGAGCAGATCATTGCCGAGGTATTTTTCAAATTGATCCCTTGCTTTTGACTGGTTCTCGATCCCGGTGCCACAATCACCGAATATCCCGATACGAATTTTATCTTCTTTGCCAGCTAATGGTAATGTAGTGAAATGATTGTTCACATCACCCTGGATAGTGTCTTTAAATCCTTCGATCTGGTAATAGTATTTTGTTTGTGGCTTTAAACCTGTTAGGGTTACAATATGCTCACGGGTCCTGTAGTTATTACCGGCGAGCTGGTCCAGCTTGCTTCTATCCGTTCCGAAACGAACAAAACTTACATCCAGTTCATCTGTTCTCCATCGCACAATAATGCTATTGGTAGTAGCCACCTGCAGGTAAGGTCCCCGAAGCAATTTAGGTCTGAACCCATAGCGGCCGGCATCTCTCCTTGCAGTGGTGATCTGCGAAAACGCTTCAGGAAAAAAACTAAGTGCTAAAAAAATAAGAACGATCGATCTTTTCATTGGTACTATTTTATAATAAATGT
>DASVNY010000459.1:0-10398 GCA_036383615.1 Chitinophagaceae bacterium | reverse complement strand
ACACTCTTCTCACCCGCCTGGCACATGTCACTGATTTTTTTTACCAGATGTTCTATCCCATTGCAGCAGGATTGATAAAGCTTGCAGAATGGATGCTGAAATATGTTTTCAATGTGAGAGTGGATAAAGAGAAAGAACCGTTTAAGAGAAGCGACCTGAAGAATTTGTTTCAGCAGGATATGGATGAGGAAAAACAGGAACGCAATACGCAGTTACTGGAAAATGCACAGGAGCTTCCTAAAATCCGGATACGTCAATGTCTTGTTCCCCGCAAAGAAATAGTTGGTATCGATATCAATTCATCTGTTGAAGCCGCGAAAAGCAAGTTTGTAGAAACTAAATTGAGCAAGTTGCTGGTGTTTGAAAAGGATATCGATCATATCAAAGGATATGTGCACCAGTTAGACATGTTTAAACGACCGTCAGAACTTCATTCGGTTTTGCATCCCATTCCTGCTGTGCCGGAAAGTATGAGCGCTACGGACCTGATCGGTAAGTTCACAAGAGAAAGAAAAAGTATTGCCTGGGTAGTGGATGAATTTGGTGGCACTGCCGGCATCATCACCATGGAAGATGTGCTGGAAGAATTGTTTGGAGAAATACTGGATGAGTACGATACGGAAGAATTTATTGAGAAGCAGATCTCCGAGAACGAATATATCTTTTCCGGCCGTTTGGAACTGGATTACCTCGAACAGAAATATGGTTTTGATTTCCCCGAAGAAGAAACGGAAACGCTTTCCGGCTATATCATCAATTACCACGAAACGATTCCCCGTCAAAAAGAACGCATCATCATCGATGATTATGAGTTTGACATCATCAGTGTCAGCGATACAAGGATCGAGATGGTGAAGATGAAGAAGTTGAAGTAAATACTTCCGGGGCGGTACCCGGCATGTGTGCAGACAGGTTATCTTATCAGGGCTACTGTCCCTTTCATAGACATGCTTACAGGATTGCCGGATTTTTTAAATGTGCAATACCATACAAAAATACCTGTGTTTTGTTTTTGTCCCTTAAGCGATCCATTCCACCGTTTTGAAGCATCGTTTGTTGAAAATACCTTTTGTCCCCAACGGTTAAAAACAGAAAGATGAAACTCTGAAAGGTTTACCTGACCTATCATTCCAAATTGATCATTCTTCCCATCGTTATTCGGCGTGAAAGCAGATGGAAAAAAGATGTCACAAATTCCATCAGTAACGATTATTTCATCCATAGCAATGCCACAATTATTAGATACAGTTACGGCATATACTCCTGGTCGCCTTATTATAATATTGTTATTGCTGCTTCCGTCCTGCCATAAATAGTTATCAAATTGTCCTGGTGAAAGTACAATTGAATCACCCGGGCAAAGCCCTTTGTCATCTCCAAGCTGAGGTGAAGGCCCGGCTATTACAGTTAGGTTAATTGTGCGAATACTGTCGCAACCATTGGCCGATATCAACGTATCAATAAACACCCCACTACTTGTATATCCTTCATATTGCTCCCCGGCACAAATTGATTGATTTATTGTTTTACCAGAAACGGGCAGAATAGTAAGCTGAAGCTGCAAGACGCTATCACAGCCTGTGCTCGTTACTATTGTATCATTATAAATACCGCTGGTAGTATAAGTCTGCTCGTTCCATGTATAGCTGCCACATGCCACTACACTTGAGTTTGTTATAAGAATAGGTGCTATGGTAAGATTCAATGTTACAATGCTATCGCAACCGGAACTGTTTTGAAGATAAACCGTATATGTACCGCTTACGGTATACGTGCTGCAATTAACCGTATAAGGACGACAGGTTGTAATGGCCACAGCAGAACTGTTGCTGTTTATGCAGGGGCTCATTTTATGAATAAACCCATCACCATTTCCTAATGCTGTAAGATTATATACAGGAGCTGCTGGATCAAAGTCGCATATTTGCCTAAAGTAGCCCGCCGTGTAAACATTGCCGGAAGGATATACAGCAATGGAATGGCCTACATTTTCAGATGGCCCACCCATTTGTTTTGCCCATAAAAAATTACAGTCAACATCCAGTTTTGATAAGAAAACATCACCAATATTGTCAAGCGGACTCATGCTGTACACGCAGATGCCGGGATCAAAATCTCCTGTGCCTCCAAAGATCCCCGTGGTATATACATCGCCTGCTATGCCTGTTGCGACGGCAAAACCCATGTCTGAACCAGCGCCACCCATTTGCTTTGCCCAAAGAAAGTTCCCATTGTTATCGAGCTTGCATACAAAAATATCAAGAGCGCCAAAAGATGTAAGATTATAAACAGCTGTCCCTGGATCAAAATCAACCGTATTCTGAAATCCACCAATAATTAAAACATTTCCGCTGGCATCCAAAGTAATGTTATTTGCAAAATCATCTGCAGAACTTCCATTCATGTGGCGAACCCAACTAAAACCACCATTGGCTGCCAGCTTCAGTATAAAAAAATCCCTGCCAACAGGTGAACTGAGATTGTTGACGCCAGGACCAGGATTGAAATCATAAGTGCCTGTGAACATCCCGGCTATGTAAGCATTGCCCGCATTATCCACAGCAATTGCCGGTGAGGAGGAAGAACCTATGCCTCCACCAGCATTGGCTGCCCATAACAGGTTTCCGTTTGCATCTAACCGAAGAACAAAATTTTCAAAACCAGCACCCGTTTGAGTGAGATTTAAAATGCCCGGACCCGGATCGAAATCTGCAATACCTGAAAAAAGACCAGTGACATAAATGTTACCGGATGGGTCCAGTTTAATTGAATGACCGTACTCATAGTCGATGCCGCCACATTGCTTTGTCCACACATGATTGCCATTACCATCCAGTTTGGATATAAAAATATCGGATCCGCCCCCGTAAGAGGTTACTATAAAACCAGCACCCCATGGATTAAAATTTGCGGTACCGGCGAAATAACCGGTGATATACACATTGCCGGCTGCATCGGTTGCCAACGATAGCGCTGCGTCACTTTCGGGGCCGCCCATTTGTCTTGCCCAAAGCAAGTTTCCGTTCCGGTCCAATTTCATTACATAAGCATCGATCCATCCGAATGAATTATATGACTGTATTCCCGGACCTGGATCAAGATCTCCTGAACCTGCCAACTGGCCACAGACAAATATATTTTCGTTATTGTCGTAAGCTACAGAAAATGCACCGTCGCCTATTGTAGGCAAACTGCCACCAATTTGTTTTACCCAGGTAAAATTTACTTGCTGGGCCTGAACTCCGGTAGCCAATAGCAATAATGATAAGAGGATTCTCATTTCAGACCTTTTACAGGATCTTATGAGTTATGGGAAATCTTACATTAAGGTAATAAAAAATATGAGATCATAATGATAGGGTCTTCTCGTAACAAGGCTGTAAAACAGACAAGTATATCTTGTTTCCCCTAGCCAGTTTTGTTTGAAGTGTATCGATTATTCCTGAAGGTCCCAATCACACCCGATCGGCGCACCCGGTGGAATCTCACGATGAGTCGTAGGTTTCGCATCTTCCGGCTTCTTTATTCTTTCCAATGCCAACTGCAAATGCCCTTTATATAATTCATCGGTTGCTGTTTTATTTTGCGCTTCGATATAAGCTTTCAGATCGTTGATAGATTTTTGTACAACTGCCCTTGCAACAAATGAATTGTTTACATCAATACTTGCGGAAAGTAAATATGTAAGCAACACCTGTTCGGTTTGCAATTGAATCAGTTTCTGCATGCCGCTCAAACGGGGTGCTTTCCATGTTTTATTGACAAGCGTATTTATCATTTCAGAAAGACCCAAACCATTCGACTGTGCTTCATATTGCAGCATCCTGCTCAATCGTTGTGAGTTGAATAGAAATGATAAGGGAAGATCGGCTGCTGTTTCCGCCGGCGCCAATGCATCGAAAGCCAAACCTGTTCGTTTACGGAATAGTTCTCTTGAACTTCCGTAAGGTCGTGGCGGAATTAGCTTCACAATTCTATCCGGCAGTTCCAGGAATTTAGGATCAAGGCAATCCAATACCGCATTCAAGGCATTGCGTTGTTCTTCTTTGCTCAATGGTTTTGTTACAACCTGGCCATCTCCTCTCACTGCATAGGTATAATACATGCCGCCAACCAGTTTAGTCACCGCTTCTATTTGATAACGATGATAGAGATAAACAGGCACCAGCACATCTTCCAGCATCGCCATTGGCACTCCAGGGCGGATATTATTTTCACCAAACTGCGACAGCGCTTTGGCTCTTACTTTATTTACTTCTTTCAATTCCGCAACAGCATCACTTCCATTATCCCATAAATGCGCCTGTGGATGCAATCCGCCTGGTGCACGGGCATCCTGGTCGGAAATAAACTGCAAACCTTTTTTAGCAGCGTCGGTCATTATTTTATTCAAGGCATTGGCTTCATTTGTTCCCGCCGGAAAATCCTGGTAGCCCCATGTTACTGCTACTTTATCCCATTCTCCGATCTTATTATCATACGCATTGCTGAGATCAATTTCACCGGCAGCATTTAATCTTGCTAATGGGTGCGGGTAATCCATCACACTGGCACGGTTGCTTACACTCGATGCATAATTATGTTGCAAGCCGATGGTGTGCCCGATCTCATGCGCCGATAATTGCTTCAATCTTTCCAGCGCCATCTTTAGCATTTTATCATCGACGGGAAGGCCGTTTTCAAACGGCGCTAGTAAACCGGTCGCAATCAAATAATCCTGTCGCACTCTTAATGAACCCAGCGTAACATGTCCCTTAATGATCTCGCCTGTTCGTGGATCAACCACCGAAGCGCCATAACTCCATCCTCTCGTGGAGCGATGCACCCAATTGATCACATTATATCTTACATCCATCGGGTCGGCGTCATCAGGAAGGATCTTTACCTGGAAAGCATCCCTATAACCGGCCGCTTCAAAAGCCTGGTTCCACCATTTGCCTCCTTCCAGCAAAGCGCTGCGAATGGGCTCAGGTGTTCCATTGTCGAGATAATAAATGATGGGTTTTACCGCTTCACTTACCGCTGCTGAAGGATCTTTTTTCTCAAGACGATGACGGATAATGAACATTTTTTGAATGTTCTCTGAAACAGGTGTACTATAATCAAAAAAGGAAACAGGTATAAAACTACTTCTTTGATCAAATAACCGCGGCTTGTAATTATTGTCGGGAAGTTGCACAAATGATTGATGCAGGCGCAATGTGATAGCTTCAGGAGAAGGTGTAACTCCTCTTAAAAAATTCCCGGTGTTGCCATCGTTATTGACAAATGTCAGCGTTGTTTCAAATTCTGTATTAAGAGGAAAATTTTTGGTGCGTGGTAAATAAAGAGCTGAACGGCTTTTATCCAATGAATAATTTCCCTGCTGACTGCTGCGCAAAGTATTAGCTACCTGCGTGGCATCCCTCAATAAAAAATCGGTGGCATCAACTAAATAGCGATTGCCTGTTTCAGCCTCTACTGTAAATCCCCACAATGTTGATTGCGCAAAGGACTGCTCAACAGCTTTTCGTTCATTTGCATCATTACTAACTGCCCGGTAATTATAATTCGGTTGGATCATCAGTATTTTTCTACCCACCTTATTGAATTTTACAATACGGCCGCCACCCAGCAAGCCACGATCGAGACCGATATCATTGGAACCTAATCCTGCAGGCAAAGAAGTAATATAGAGCAACTCGGTATCGAGCTTGTCAATTTCAAGCCATGTTTTTCCACTATTCTCATCCCAATAAAAATTCAAAAAGCCCTCTTGTTTCCTGAGGTCCTTCGTTTTTTCTTCAATAGTGGGCAATTTCTGAGCGGTTGCTAAAAGAGGAGTGCAAAGCAGCAGGAAAAACAACTTTCTCATTGCAGACGGTTTTATCTGCTGAAGTTAGGAAAAGGCAACGAGCCGTGAGCTGCGGGATAATTGAGCATTGAAAATTGTTTGTTGAGCATTGAGCATTTCTTTACGACGATAAGAAAATGCTCAATTTTCAATGCTCAATACTCAATTCTCATTGGGTCCACTCTTAATTTAATGACATAGGCCTCGCAGCTCATAGCTCGTGGCTCACAGCTTCTCACTTATTATTTTTCCACCACCGATAGCCAATATATCCAACGATGGCAAATGGGGCAAAGGCGAGGTATAAAATACCGCTGTTCATTCCTTTCGCTGGTTTTTCACCAAGCTGCTGGGCGGTTTTGGTACAGATGGAACATTGCGCCTCGAGGCGACCCGTATTAAAGGCCAATAACAGAAACAATATCAGTATCCACTTCTTCATGCCGCAAAAATACGACAGCCGGGAGAAAGATGATAATACGGGTTGGAGGGTATTGACCTGCCTGCTTAAAATATTGACATTTACCCGTCAAACCACCATTTTATGCCAAGGATTTTCTTCGCTGCAATTTATTTATGTGTTGTTGCTGTTTCCAATGCCCAAACGGCGGAAGAGTTTTATAAGAAAGGAGTGGCGCTAAAGGATGAAAAAAAGAGCAGTGAGGCTGTGCTCGCTTTCAGGGAAGCGGTTCGTTTGAAACCCGATTATTATGCGGCTTCCTATGAAATGGGCTGGTGCTATAATGACCTGAAACAGTATGCAAGCGCCCTGGCTACATTGAAACCTCTCCGGCAGACATGGTCATCTATCCCCAAAGTATTTTTTGAGACCGGCTATGCATTTGACAAATTGAATATGATTGACTCGGCGATTGTTGCCTATAATCAATGCCTGCAATTGAAAGCGGATTATAGTTTATCATTTAAACAATTAGGTACGATCGCCTATCAAAAGGATGAATATTCAAAGGCGCTGGAATATTTTACCAAATATGAAGGAGCAACAAAACTGGAGATCACTGACTACCTGTATTGGTACCGCAAAGGCTTTATGGAAAATGCCGAAAAGAAATATACTCAATCAAAAGAGTCTTTGCTTAAATCGCTGCAGTATAAAAAAGATTATATCAATACTTATCTCGAATTGGGTTTCTCGGCCAACAAAATGAAACAGGCTGATGAAGCGATCGAATGGTTCAATGAAGCGATGAAGCTGGATGCCAAAAGCCATATTCCTTACAATGGTATTGCGGAAGTGTACCGGGATACAAAGAAAGATATGGACCAGGCCATTAACTGGTACCAAAAAACATTGGCTATAAAAACCGATGAGCGGAAAGCCTGTTTCGGTATGGGTTATTGTTTGAATAGCAAGGGACGCTATAGCGATGCCATTACTTACCTTAAAAAAGCAATTCAACAGGAATCTGATTACACAGCCGCCTATGTTGAATTGGGTTATAGTTATTATATGACAAACGATAATGCATTGGCGCTGGAAAAATTAAATAAGGCAATAGAGCTTAATCCAAAAAATGAAAATGCCCGCTATTATTCGGGGCTGGTTTATATCAGTCAGAAAAATAAAACACAGGCACAAAAAATGGTGGATGAATTAAAGGACCTTAATTCCAAAAACGCATCCACCTTGCAGGAAAAAGTAAATAAGATGTGATCGATTAGGTGGTCTTGGTTTTTAAAAACTTCTCTAACAAAAAATATCAGCGCCATCTGCGTTAAAATCTGCGAAAACCTGCGGGAAATTCGAGATCAGGAACTACCCCTGCTCTTAATTTGTCTTTTCACCAATCTGCCAGTTATAACCAGCGGGGGATGTTCCGGGACTCACAACAGTAGCTCCTCGCAGATCAGGTAATGCAAAAGTGGTTTGTCCATTGCCGCCGTAATAAACTCCGAGCAAAGCAAACAGGGCTGTGTTTTGTGCAATAGGCAATATCTGCCCGTGGCAAAATGCCCAACCAGCAGGTGCATAGTTTCCTGCAAACAATTTTACTTCACCCAGAAAAGGAGGTTGAGCTATCGGTGAACCTGAATTGGGCCAGTTGCCCTGCAGGCAAATGATATAATTTATTCCAACAGCGCCAGTCGCTTTTTTAAATCCTACTTCTCCGGCCGCATTGCTTTTTACCAGGAAGTCATATTGCTGTCCGCCATTAGTAATTATGGCGCCTGTTGATTTTAGTTTACCATTCACTTCCAGTTTTTCAGTGGGAGTGGAAGTGCCGATACCAACATTTTGAGCCTGCGCACATAAACCGGTTACCAGTAAAAGAAAGAATACAAACTGTTTCATAAATAAATAGTTTAAGGTTTTGAACTGCCAAGCTAACCCCCTTCATTTCCTGTTGAAAGGATGAATGAGCCGTTGCAGATTTTTTTGAGTGAATGGTAACTTTTAATAACTGGCTCTACATTTCATGGACAGTGTATTACTTTGAAATGTTTTCCCACAAAGCCACAAAGTTCACTAAGAAGACCAAAGAAATAACTTTGTGTTCTTTGTGCCTTAGCGGGAAAGCAATATGCTTTCTGAGAATAATGAAAACTATTTTTTATTTTGAGGATAGATGGCTGCCATACTACTTATACTTTTTTCGGTCATACTCGTCATGCTTATCATCATGACCTACCGTGTTCATGGAGTTGCTGCGAAACATGCGGGGGATGAAATTTATCATGAAAAAACAACACTGATCCAGGACTGGTTGTATGCGGCGATCGTTTTTACTATCATCGCGATCATTGCCAGTATATACTTCATACTAAAGGGAACGATCTATGAGGGCCACATGATGGAATGGCTGAACATTGCCGTTCGTGTAATGCATATCACCTTTGGCATTGCCTGGATCGGGGCCTCCTTTTATTTTGTATTTCTTGAAAATGCATTAAACCGGACAGATAATGTAAGGGATGAATTAGCGGGCAATCTCTGGGCCGTTCATGGTGGTGGTTTTTATTACCTGGAAAAATATAAGGTTGCTCCCAAAACATTACCCAAGCATTTACACTGGTTCAAGTATGAAGCCTATTTTACCTGGCTCTCCGGGATGGGATTGTTGTTTATCATCTACTATTTCAATGCATCGGCAACGATGATAGACGCCAATGTGATGAAGCTAAGTTCAACAGCTGCGATTGCAATTAGTATAGGTTCATTTTTGGCCGGCTGGCTGATATATGATCTGCTATGTAAATCTCCTTTGAGAAAAAAACCGATCCTTTTTGCATTAACAGGAATTGCAATCCTGATTGGATTTGCGTTTTTCTATAGCCATGTTTTTACCGGCAGGGCCGCATTCATACATTTTGGCGCAATGATCGGAAGCATCATGGCTGCTAATGTATTCTTTGTTATCATTCCATCTCAAAAAGCGATGGTGAATGCAGCAAAGAAAGGAATGCTACCGGATGCACAGAAAGGAAAGAATGCATTGTTTCGTTCTATCCATAATAACTATTTCACCTTGCCTGTATTGTTTGTCATGGTGAGCAATCATTTTCCAAGCACATTTGGTAACAAATATCAATGGATCGTTTTATCGGCCATCAGTATCGGTGCAGCAGGCATCAAGCACTGGTTGAATCTGAGGGAACAGGGCAAGCTGAGTGTATGGATCATGCCGGCATCTGTGATCCTATTGCTGGCAGTGGCTTATGTTACGGCGCCGCAATCGCCCAATGCAAAATGTAAAGAAATAAATTTTGTTGAAGTGAATGCCATTGTTCAGCAACGCTGCATCAGTTGTCATTCATCCAAACCCACCGACGATGTTTATACCGCTCCGCCAAACGGAGTTGTTTATGACACTCCTGCAGATATTTTGAAAAAGAAAGACGGCATTCTGCAGCGGGTGGTGCTTACGCAAACGATGCCGCAAAACAATAAAACGAATATGACCCCTGCCGAAAGAGAAATTATTCGCTGCTGGATAGAGCAGGGAGCCCCCTTGAAATAGGCAATTTGTGTCTAATCAACAGCCAATCAATCATCTGTGCCTGTAGAAAATGTACTACAGGTTGTGTAACTGTATTATTACTGATAATACCACAAAGGCTCTATTTTTTTCGGCATCTCTGCATCGTTTCTTTGCTATGCATTTGACAACGATAAAAGCTCAACAACATATTTTGCTTGAGACCTGTGACATAACCGCCTGTTAGTAGCATTATCCAACCCTTTGAAAAGCCGATATCAGAAAACCGAAAATGTAATATCCTTATTGAAAAAAACCGTCCCTTTTACAAGCTTCCTAAGAAACCAGTGTCTGTATCCTATGAATCCCTACCCTGAAAAAGATCAGTGAAATGGAACATCAGATTGAACTTCAGCAATTAGTTAACTACGTTACAAAAGAACTTATCAGAGAAGCTTGCTTCCGTAAAAGTTTATTGGTAAATGATGTAGAACCAGGTGTAACTGTTCATGCAGACAGGGAAGCATTGGTGGAAACATTAAATGACGTATTGAAAAGAACGATCTCGCATACCGATCATAATTGCATTCGCATCAGCGCATCGATCTATGATAACATCATTTCACT
>DASVNY010000458.1:0-4915 GCA_036383615.1 Chitinophagaceae bacterium | reverse complement strand
ATTGCAGGTGCTGATCCGGAAAGTGCAAACAACATTAAAGGAGGATGGACTGATCTATGGCGGTTATAATACTGCTTCGGAAACTCCATCCGTAAAACATAAATACAATTCACTTCACTTTGAGTTTTCTTCAACGCTGTTCGGGCAGGAGCAAAACACAGAGTATAGTTATTTGCTGGAAGGCTTTGATGAAGATTGGTCAGCATGGAGCAGAAAAACAGAAAAAGATTATACCAACCTGCCTGCGGGTAATTATGTTTTCAAAGTAAAATGCCGGAACAACCCGGAGAACGAATCGCAGGTATCCGCTTTTACTTTCAGGGTATTGCCACCCTGGTACCAAACCTGGTGGGCCTATACCATATATATTATAGCTTTCGCGGCCATTATCTGGTTATTTTATAAAAGACAGCAACGGAAATATAAAAGATTACAGCAAATAAAACTGCAGGAGCAACAACGAAAATATGATGAGGAACAAAGAGAGTTGCAATTGCAGCATAAATTGGCCATACAGGAAAATGAAAAGCAGATCATCCAGCTTCGGAATGAAAAACTCGAAGCAGAGGTGGAACATAAGAATTCAGAACTGGCCTCATCAGCTATGAACCTCGTTCAGAAAAAGGAAATGCTGTCGAAAATAAAGGAGGACCTTTCGCAGTACAAGGCCATTCCTGAAACCGATAAAGCCAATAAAGAATTTCAGAAGATCATCCGGTTAATAGATAAGGAACTTGATCATAACGAAGAGTGGGAGCAGTTCGCTGTTCACTTCGATAGTGTTCACACTAATTATCTTAAAAAGCTAAAAGAAAAGTATCCTTCTTTAACCACTTCCGATCTGAAGCTGGCGGCCTACCTCCGGTTGAATCTTTCTTCAAAAGAGATCGCCCAGTTAATGAATATCTCCGTTCGCGGAGTGGAGACCAGCCGTTACAGGCTCCGGAAAAAGCTCGACCTGGCAAATGAGGCGAACCTGTTTGATCATTTGATTCAAATTACCAGTTAGCAAAGCTATGCGCCATTGTTATCCGACTAAAATTCTTCTAACCCTTTTGAGCACTTACCTTCTTTGAAGTGGTTTTCATTTGCATAGTAGGACCTATAAGGTTTAAAAACCTTATAGGTCTATTTAAACCCTATAGTTCGATAACAAAATTGAAGTCCCTGCTCACAGCTCAAAGCTCGTAGCTCGAAGCCCAAATAGCCTCGACGTAGCCGGATAAATCATAAATAATTAATAATCAATTAATCAATTTTAAACTGTAGAGGTTTTGACGTAGCGCTTTTTTTGGCAAAGGGTGGGTTTCATCAGCAATTTTATAGCATAACAAAATTGCTGCTTAATATGAAAGTCCAACCTGCCTGCTATGCGCGGCGGTTTTCTTTTCGAAAACCCGCGCCGTTTTTTCTCATTTTAATTTTTTGCCAACTGCTCACGATCTCCGTCTTCGCCCAGACAAAGAGGGTAGAAGGTGTTGTCAGTGATCCAAAAGGCATCCCTATTGTCGGGGCCAATGTCACGGTCAAAGGAACCAAGACATCTGTTTCAACTGACAATAAAGGGAAATTTTCCATCTCGGTTCAACCCGGGGCCGTACTGAGTTTTTCTTCTGCCGGGTTCATTACAAAAGATGAAACGATCGATGACAGGAATGTGATCAATGTTTCAATGGCTGAAAATCCACTGGCACTTGAAAATGTGGTAGTGGTAGGATATGGTAGCCAGAAAAAAATCAACCTGAGCGGCGCCGTTGCCCAGGTGTCGGGTAAAGATCTTATGAACCGGCCGGTGCCAAATGTAACAGGAGCTTTGCAAGGGTTATTGCCTGGTGTAACTGTTATCCGCGGCAATGGTCAACCCGGTGATGAAGGATATGGTATCCGCATCCGTGGTTTTTCTTCTTCCAATGCTGCTTCTGCATTGGTATTGGTGGATGGAATGGAGCAGGATATGAACCTGCTTGATCCCAATGATATCGAATCGATCTCGGTATTAAAAGATGCTTCTGCTTCGGCTGTATATGGTGCAAGAGCTGCGGCGGGAGTTATTCTTGTTACAACCAAACAGGGAGCGGCGGGTAAAACAAAGATCAATGTCAGCACCTATTATGGAATAAACATTACCGCGAGACAACCCAAGCGATTGAATTCATGGGATGAGCAGGTATTGATCGATGAGGCACGCTTCAATGCAACAGGAGCGAGAGAATATAATGACGAGCAATATGAGTGGTTGCGTAATCCCAACTTTTCTTATCGCCCCAATCCAACAGCAGATCGCTGGGAATATTTTGGCAACACCAACTGGATAAAAGAAGGAATGGATAAGATCAATCACATGCAGAATCATTCCATTTCGATCAGCGGTGGTGAAAAAAGCACTACTTACCTTTTGTCGGGCAGTTATTATAAAAGAGACGGGGTGTTGCGTTATGGTCCCGATGACAACTCGAGATATAACCTGAAACTTAACCTGAATACGGAGATCAACAAGTATATCAGTGTAAAAGTCACGGCCGGTTATATCGGTTCGTTTGTAAGGGAGAATTCATTTGGCACCGACCAGATCATCAACAGGCTTTACCGCAGCCGTACGAGGCAAAATCTATACACGCCTGCAGAAGATATAACGGGGCAAAAGTATAATGGTGATCTGCAGATCAATCCTGTGGATATTGAAAAGAATGGGGGACTGGAAACAAGAAATTATGAAACATTTACCGGTCGCATCAATATCCAGGTAAAGAATGTTGTAAAAGGATTGACACTCGATGTGATCGCCTGGAGAAACCAGGGCAATTATAATATGGAAAATAATAGTCGTTCTATTTTCTGGTATGGCCGCACTATCAATACTATCCGTTTCCAGATCAATGCGCCGAACACTATGCGTATGATCAAGAACAAATCATACCAGAACAATGGCCAGGCTTTTCTTACGTATAATTTTAAAATAAAAGATCATTCATTCACCCTGATGCAGGGTGGACAGTATGAAGAATACAGGAAAGACGAATTACAAGCCGCGGCGCAAAGTATGATCAATAATACTTTCTTCAGCATGAACTTCGCCGACCCGCTTACTAAAACGACCCGGGATGTAGTAGAAACATGGGCGATGGCTTCTGCCTTCGGAAGATTCAATTACAATTATAAAGACAAATATTTGTTTGAAGCTTCTTATCGCTACGATGGTAGTTCAAGACTGGCACCGGGCAATCGTTGGGAATTATTTCCTTCTTTCTCTGCAGCATGGCGCTTTAGTGAAGAGAATTTCATGCAAAAGGTAAGCTTTATCAATAATGCAAAGCTTCGTCTTTCAGGGGGGCAATTAGGAAATGGCTCTGTGCTGGGATTGTATGATTATATTCCCTTACTCACCAGTGGCATCACAGGAAATAATAATCTTGTGTTCAATGGTGTTCGCACACAGTACATCTTCCAGGATTCACTGGCATCGCCATCTAAAACATGGGAAACTGTTCAGCAATCTAATATCGGTATCGATCTTAGTATGTCGCGCAACCGGCTTAGTGTTACTGCAGACTATTATGTGAAGAGAAATAAGAATATGCTGGCAACGTTGAATCTTCCTAATATCATAGGCATTCCTGTTCCTCCTTTGAATGTGGGTGAATTGAAAAGCTGGGGCTGGGAATTGGATATCAAATGGAGAGATCGCATTGGTAAATTAGATTATCGTGTCGGTTTTAATGTTGCCGACAACCAGAATGAACTCGTAAAGTATAATGGCCGTAATTCGATCGGCACGGGTGGTGTCATCGGCTTGCTCGAAGGTTATCCATTGAATAGCGTGTGGGGTTATCGCACAGATGGATATTTCCCTTCTGCGCAGGCAGCGGCTGATTATAAAGCATCTGTTCAATATCCCTTCTTCGCGGGTTACACTGCAGGCGATATAAAATATCTCGATCTGAATAAAGATGGTGTGATCAATTCAGGATCGGGAACACCTGAAAATCCGGGCGATCTTGTTTTCCTCGGCACTACGAATGCCCGATACACGTATGGATTTGATCTTGGTTTAGCATGGAAAGGGTTTGATTTTTCTGCTTTCCTGCAAGGCGCTATCAAACGCAAATTCCTGATCAGTGAAGAAACCCTGTCGCCGATATTAGGTACTGCCGACATGCCGTGGAGCATTCACATGGATCGCTGGACGCCTGATAACCTCGATGCGTTTTTTCCAAGAATGTATCAAACAAGCGCACACAACTTCAGGTCATCTGACAGGTGGGCACAGAATGGTTCTTATATCCGCTTGAAAAATATCCAGCTTGGTTATACGATACCATTTAAGAAAAATTTCATTCGTGAAATGAAAGTATATGTGTCTGGCCAGGATTTGTGGGAGTCAACTAAAGTGCTGAAAGTTTTCGATCCGGAGGTAGGCAACAATGTTGGCGCTACGGCTTATCCTTTCTATCGCACTATTGCATTTGGTCTTAATGTTTCACTTTAATCAACTACACAATGAAAAAGCTAAATATAATTTTATACATAATGATAGCAGGATGTATTATCGCCGGCTGTAAAAAGATCGATCGTTTCCCCGAAACAGATTTTACCGATGCTGATTTCTGGAACACCGAAGCAGATCTCATGAATGCTGCCAATCGTATGTACCAGGAACTCGATGCGGATTGGGTTGACAACCGGGCCGAAGATGCCGTTAACCAGGGTGGTCCAAACCAGGTCAGTAATGGCAACCGCTCCGCACCTAATCAAAGCGGCGATTGGAACGATCGTTATGATGAAATATTTACCGCGAATAACATTTTAGAAAAAGGTGGAAAGGCAAATGTTAGCCAGGCAATCAGGAACCGTTATTTCGCTGAAGCAAAATTTTTCAGGGCCTATGCTTATTCCAAGCTGGTGAAATTGTATGGCG
>DASVNY010000457.1:0-6759 GCA_036383615.1 Chitinophagaceae bacterium | reverse complement strand
ATTTCCATTTATTTGATCGTATCAAAGCTGATCGACCCAACCGGCTTTTCATTGACTAATCGTCCAGGTTTTTATTTTGCGCTCACAGCACTGATATTAGGTATGCAGTTATTCCTCGCCGGGTTTTTGGGTGAACTTATTTCCCGTAATGCTCCCGGTCGCAACTCCTATTTGATAGAAACCAAAGCAGGTTTGTGATGGCAAAAATTGTCATTATAGGGCCCGGCCACCCGCTGCGTGGGGGATTGGCTACATTTAACCAGCGGCTGGCAAAAGAATTTAATGACCAGGGTAATGATTGCTCTGTCTATTCATTCTCGCTGCAATACCCCTCCTTTCTTTTTCCCGGTAAAACACAATACAGCGATGAACCAGCGCCAAAAGATCTGAAGATATATGCTGCTATCAACTCTGTCAATCCTTTCAACTGGATCAAAGTTGGCAACCGGCTGAGAAAAGAAAAGCCAGATATCATTGTCGTTCGCTACTGGTTGCCTTTTATGGGACCGGCATTAGGAACAATATTGAGAAGAGTAAGAAAGAACAAGCATACAAAGATCATCTGCATTGCTGACAATGTGATCCCTCATGAAAAAAGACCGGGAGATAAAGCATTTACCAAATACTTCCTGAAAAGCTGCGATGCTTTTATTACGATGAGTGAAAAAGTGATGAGTGATTTGCGTTTGTTTCAACCTACCAAACCGGCGCAACTGGTCTCGCATCCTTTGTATGATAATTTCGGCAGCATCATTTCAAAAGCTGAAGCAAGAAAGCATCTTGGTTTACCTGGAAATGAAAAGATCATTTTATTCTTTGGGTTTATCAGAAAGTACAAAGGACTTGATCTTTTACTGGAAGCAATGGCTGATGAAAGGATCAAAGCTTCCGGCATCAAACTGCTTGTTGCGGGTGAATTTTATGAAGATGAAAAACCCTACAAAGAACAAATAGAAAAACTTGGCATCGGCGAACAGCTTATTCTACGAACAGATTTTATCCCAGACAGTGAAGTAAAATATTATCTCTGCGCTGCTGATGCCGTTATACAACCCTATCGCAATGCTACACAAAGTGGTGTTACTCCCCTTGCCTATCATTTTGAAAAACCGATGGTGGTGACGAATGTTGGCGGCCTTCCTTCGTTGGTACCCCACGAAAAAGTGGGCTTAGTTTCTGAGCCCGAGCCAACAGCAATAGCTACTGATATTCTCCGTTTTTATCAATTAGGCGAAGAGTATTTCATTCCACAATTACGGGTAGAAAAACAAAAATATTCGTGGAAAAAACTGACCGTAAAGATTGTTGATTTAGCAAATTTGGGATGAGGATGGTGAAACGTGAGACGGCAAACGTCAAACGTTAAACATCAAACACATCACTTTTTAAACCCAATCTATTATGTTTATTCATCTAAATCACAAGTCGCTTAAAGTCTATGGCGCAGTAAGGGAGCTGGTAAAAGAAGTTTATAGGATCTCAAAGCTGTTACCTCCGGACGAGAAATTTAATATGGTTCAGCAAATTCGCAGAGCTGCGTTATCGGTCAAACTGAACCTTGCTGAAGGAAGTTCAAGGCACTCAAAACTGGAGAGAAAACGGTACAATGAGATATCAAGGGGATCGATCATAGAAATTGACGCAGCGTTAGAAACGGCGGTTGATCTTGATTATTATAAAAAGGAAGAGCTTGTCGTTGTAAGTGAGCTTTTAAACAAATGTTTTGCTATGTTATCTAACATGATCGACTAAATTTGTACGAATTGTTTGACGTTTCCACTTTTCACGTTTCACCAAACTATGATCTACAGAAGTAAAGCTCCCTTAAGAATTGGTCTCGCTGGCGGAGGAACAGATGTCAGCCCATACAGTGATATGTATGGCGGTGCGATATTGAATGCAACTATCTCCTTATATGCCAATGCTACTATTGAGCCATTGAATGGCAACAAAATTGTCCTTGAAGCGATCGATCGCAACGAGGAACAACAATTCGATCTATCAAAAGAATTACCTATCAATGGCAAACTCGATCTTCTGAAAGGAGTTTACAATCGTATCCAAAAAGACTATGGCATTAAAGAACAGGGTTTCCGTTTATCAACTTTTGTTGATGCGCCGGCGGGTTCGGGATTAGGAACATCTTCTACACTTGTTGTTGCTATCATCGGTGCTTTTACAGAGATGTTACGCCTTCCATTAGGAGAATATGATATGGCGCATTATGCGTATGATATCGAAAGAAAGGACCTGGGCCTGGCAGGTGGCAAACAGGACCAGTATGCCGCAACTTTTGGTGGCGTGAACTTCATGGAGTTTTATGATGAAGATAAAGTGATCGTGAACCCGCTCCGCGTAAAACAACAGCATTTATTTGAACTGGAGAATAATCTATTGCTCTATTATACTTCAACAAGCCGTGAATCTGCCGAGATCATTAAGAAGCAGAGCAGGAATGTGACAGATAAAAAAGAAGCTTCCATTGAAGCCATGCACCAATTAAAAGAGCAGGCCAGGCAAATGAAGGAAGCATTGCTCAAAGGCAAGCTGAATGAGATTGGCGAAATACTGGATTTCGGTTTCCAGCAAAAAAGGAAAATGGCGGAAGGCATCAGTAACCCATTGATGGAAGATATTTATGAAACAGCTAAAAAAGCAGGCGCTACAGGCGGAAAGATATCAGGCGCCGGCGGTGGTGGTTTTATGATATTCTATTGTCCTGTGAACACAAAATACAAAGTGATGCAACAGTTGGAAAGATTTGGTGGTCGTAACAGGAGTTATCAATTCACCGAGCATGGATTGAAGACATGGACGATTTAGAACCACGATTTATTTGATTTAAAAAAGGATTTTTAGGAATTATGAGCGAGAAGATCAAAAGCATCATCAAGGCTTCTATTGATACGAAGCAACAGGTATTGCAGGATGAAGCGATAGTCGCGACTATTGAAAAAGCTGTTACTACTATCGCTTCAGCGTTTAGCAAGGGCAACAGTGTTTATTTCTGCGGCAATGGCGGCAGTGCTGCCGATGCACAACATTTAGCAGCGGAATTTTCAGGAAGATTTTATACTGATCGCAAAGCCCTGCCTGCAGAAGCATTGCATTGCAATACCTCCTATCTTACCGCGGTTGCCAATGATTACAGCTTTGACCTGATCTATGCAAGAATGATCGACGGCATAGGGAAAGAAGGCGATATCATCGTCGGCTTATCCACTTCAGGCAATTCAACCAATATTGTGAAGGCATTTGAAAAAGCAAGCGAAAAGAAAATGATCACTATTGGGTTGACGGGTCAAACAGGTGGAAAAATGAAAGAAAGCAGTGACCTGCTTATCAATATCCCTTCAACAGATACTCCACGCATACAGGAAAGCCATATTATGGTGGGGCATATCATTTGTCAATTGGTGGAAGAAAGACTTTTTCCCTCTACCTCTCAAGGGTAATAAATTACATGCAGATCAAAGAAGCAATCATACTGGCAGGAGGATTAGGCACGAGGCTTCGTGATACGGTACCAGATCTTCCCAAGTGCATGGCGCCGGTTGCAGGCAGGCCTTTTCTATTTCATGTCATCAATTATTTGCGGGGCCAGGGAGTCGAAAAATTTATTTTCTCGCTGGGGCATATGCACGAGATCATTGAGGACTATTTGAATACTCAATTTTCAACGCTCAATTTTCAATGTTCAATTGAAGAGGAACCATTGGGAACCGGGGGCGCTATCCAACTCGCTTGCAGTAAAGCCACCGAAAAGAATGTGCTGGTAACAAATGGCGATACTTTATATAAAGCTGATATTGCTAAAGGTTCTTTATTTCATCAACAACACAAAGCCGAATGCACGTTATTGCTAAAACCGATGAAGAGTTTTGACCGATATGGCGTTGTTGAACTGGATAATAACAATGCTGTAATGAGTTTCAAAGAAAAGGCGTTTTATGAAACAGGAAATATCAATGGCGGCATCTACCTGTTGAATGTTGCTAATTTTCTCAGCGAGCAATTCCCCGTCAAATTCTCTTTTGAAAAAGATTATTTAGAGACTTTTTATAAGGAGCGCCGCATTTATGGCCAGGTGCAGGATGAATATTTTATTGATATCGGCATTCCTGAAGATTATAACCGGGCTCAAACCGAATTGCAACAGGCCCCACTTGACCTTAAGAAAATCGATAAGAGCTGGACGCTGTTCCTCGACAGGGATGGCGTTATCAACGAGGATAAAGAAGGAAGCTATATTTTCAGCCCAGATGAATTCATTTTTTTGGGAGGAGCTCCTGCTCTTTTTAAAAAACTAACTGAAAAATTCGGGCGAATAATCGTTGTAACCAATCAACGTGGCGTTGGCAAAGGGCTGATGACCGAACAAACATTACATGATATTCACAGCAAAATGAATACAGCTATCGAAGCTGTCGGCGGAAAAATTGATGGTATATATTACTGTACCGCTGTTCAGAATAACGACCCCAATCGTAAGCCCAATCCCGGCATGGCGCTACAAGCCAAACAGGATCTTCCTGGTATTGATCTCTCCCGTTCGATCGTTGCTGGTAACAATCCCAGCGATATGTTATTTGGTAAAAACGCGGGGATCTATACCGTTTTCATTAAAAGCACCCGCCCTGACCAGGCCTTTCCCCATCCTGACATTGACCTGATATTCGACTCATTGGCGGATTTTGCCAAAGCTTTATAGATCAAAACAAAATTTTGCAATCATTTTACCGTTACAGCCCTGTCTGCAACCTAAACAACGCGGCAGGCATCTGGAATAAGTCATAATTTTGAGTAATGGGTCAGAAAACATTTCCCACTAAGATCACTAAGAAGTCAAAGGAATAACTGTTTGTGCTTAGAGCCTTTGTGGAAAACTGTATCATTACCCAATTTTGAATAGCACCCAAAAATCATTTCTGTGAAGACAAGCCCTTTTAAATTCTTATTCAGCTTTACCTGTTTTCTTTTAATAGCCGGTTCGGCTTCCTCCCAAACCAGCATTTTTGTCAATGACAAGAAGAAGCTGAAAGAAAAAGAAGACTCATTAAGACAATGGGCGCAATACATGATCACCGATAGCCTGCCGGAAGACAGGATGTATTCCGACAGCATTTTCACAAGGGTGCTGGTTAGAGCTTTACAGGTTAGAAACTCTTTTTACTATCCCTTTGATTCAGTGTTTGGCATTTCAAAACTCTATGCCCCCGATACCAGCTTCAGGATCTTTACCTGGAACCTTGAGTTCGACGATTATTATTCCCGGCAAAAGGGAGCCATTCAACTGCGTACAAAAGATGGTTCGTTGAAATTGATACCTCTCCGAGATGTTTCTGAGTTTACAGAGAAACCCGAGGATTCGGTTAGAAGCAGCAGGAACTGGATAGGTGCTACTTACTATAATATCTACAAGACGCAGTTCAAAGGAAAGAACTATTATACTTTATTCGGTCTCGATCACAATAGCGTGCAGAGCAATAAGAAATGGATCGAAGTGATGTATTTCAATGAAAAGAATGAGCCTGTATTTGGCGGACCATTCTTTACTTATGCGAATGACAGTGTTCCCAAACCACCGAAATACCGTCTTAGCATGGAGTTTAAAAAAGAGGCAAGGGTGTTGGCTAATTTTATACCTGACATGGAAATGATATTGGTTGATCACCTTATTTCAGAAACCGATCAGCCTGAATTGAAATGGACTTTTGTGCCCGATGGTGATAACGAAGGTTATCAATGGGAAAATGGCAAATGGGTGCATATCGACAAGGTATTCACCTTTAAACTAAAAGATGGCGAAGCACCTGTTGACAATCCTATTCTTGATAAGAAAGGGAACAAAGACGAAAAGAAGTTAATGGAGCAATCCAATAAGAATAAGCCAAAGACAAACCAGAAGGACCCGATCAATTACGATAACTAAGTAGCCCCTCCTAACCTCCCCGGTGGGGAGGAATAGCATCTTTTAATCGTCGAGTTTCAATACGGCGAGGAAAGCCTCCTGGGGTACCTCAACATTACCGATCTGTCTCATTCTTTTCTTACCCTCTTTCTGTTTTTCTAACAGTTTTCTTTTACGGGAAATATCACCACCATAACATTTGGCGGTAACATCTTTTCGCATAGCAGAGATATTTTCTCTAGCTACTACTTTGGCGCCGATCGCTGCCTGGATAGCTATCTGGAATTGCTGGCGGGGTAATAGTTCTTTTAATTTTTCGCAGAGCTTTCTTCCAAAATCCTGTGCGCGGCTGCGATGTATCAATGCGGATAAAGCATCCACTTTATCACCATTCAGTAGAATATCCATTTTCACGATATCACTCTCCCTGTAACCGATAGGATGATAGTCAAAGGAAGCATAGCCACGTGTTTGTGATTTCAATTTATCATAGAAATCAAATACGATCTCAGTCAATGGCATTTCAAATATCAGCTCCACCCTTGTTTGTGTGAGATAGCTTTGGTTAACAAGAATGCCCCGCTTTCCCAAACACAGGGTCATGATATTGCCGATATACTCTGGCTTGGTGATGATCTGTGCTTTGATAAAAGGCTCTTCTATCCGCTCCGTTTTTACCGGGTCAGGAAATTCTGTTGGGTTATTAACAATGACCTTTTCTCCGTTTGTGGTGAAAGCGATAAAGCTAACGTTGGGAACGGTGGTAATAACTGTTTGGTCGAATTCTCTTTCCAGTCTTTCCTGGATGATCTCCATGTGCAGCATTCCCAAAAAGCCGCAACGGAAAC
>DASVNY010000456.1:0-2951 GCA_036383615.1 Chitinophagaceae bacterium | reverse complement strand
AACCAAAACACCACTTGCCGTATTAGGAACACTTATCAATTTTATTATCTGGTTCGTGTGCACATTGGCGGTTGCCTATGAAGTATTGGTATTACTCATCCCCTGGTCAATGGGATGGACCGATACCGTTAATGTGAACCTCGCAAGAACATTGTTCTGGTTCTTTGGGCATGCCCTGGTTTATTTCTGGTTGCTGCCTGCTTATATCATGTTCTATACCATTCTTCCAAAAGTGGCAGGGGGAAAATTGTATTCAGATATGGCGGGAAGAATTGCATTGTTCTTGTTCCTGCTATTCTCCATTCCCGTTGGTGTGCACCACCAATACAGCGACCCCACCATTACACAAGGTGTAAAGTTTCTTCATGGCATGATCACGTATGGAGTAGCGATCCCAAGTTTTATTACGGCTTTCACGATTGCTGCTTCATTGGAATATGCTGGAAGAAAACGTGGAGCGAAAGGTTTGTTCGGCTGGATGATCAAACTTCCCTGGTTTGATGAGAATAAATACCTTTTTGCTTATTTCATTGGCGGCTTGATCCTTTTTGTTTTTGGCGGCGTGACGGGTATCATCAACGCTTCTTATTCACTCAATAGTGTTGTACACAATACTGCCTGGATGCCCGGTCACTTTCATATGACTGTTGCCGGACCCGTGTTCCTTGGAATTGTAGGTATGAGTTTATATATCTACTCAAAACTGAGTGGCAAAAGAATATTCATGCCTAAGGTCAATACGATCATCCCTTATTTATGGGTGATAGGTATGCTGATCTTTTCATTTGGCATGAGCTGGGGTGGATTAAGAGGTGAGCCGAGAAGAACAAATCTTGGCACCAGCTATCTCAATCCTGAAAGTGAACTGTTCCGCAGCGATTGGGTGCCTACCACATTACTAGCATTATTAGGTGGCATCATCATGTTTATTGCAGGGATGCTGTTCATCATTGTATTCTTTGGAACCATCCTTAGAAAAAAACAAGAAGAGGGTGTGCTTGAAATACCAGTGAGCGAAGCCTATCATGATGAAAAAAGAGTTCCCTTGTTTGACAGGTTCAAACCCTGGTTGATAACAATGCTTGTAATAATACTGATCGCCTATGTGCCAGCTCTGCTGAATGTAAATAAAAACAGCGGTCCAAAAGCTCCGCGGTTCAATATTGACAATCCGGTTCCTCAAACTGCAAAAAATAACCAGTGAAGCAACGATCAACGATAAGGCTGTTTGTAGTGGCGGTATTTATTCTTCCGCTACTCGCCTGGTTTTTGCTTAGCTGGTATGAGAATAAAATAGAATCATTACCTGTGCTTGGAAAAAGTAAAGAACATCGGATTGCCGGTTTCTCCTTTATCAACCAGGATGGCCAACAGAAAACATTGGCTAATTGGGAAAATAAAATTGTAGTAGCTGATTTCTTTTTTACGCACTGCCCCGTCGTCTGTCCCAAAATGACAAGAAGCCTGAAAAAAATAGAACAGCAGTTTTCAAATAACGATGCCTTGCATATAGCCTCTTTCACTGTTGACCCAGCCAGGGATGATGCAAACCGGTTAAAAGAATACGCCAATCAATTCGAAATAAACAACCATCGTTGGGATCTGCTGACAGGTGATAAAAAAGAATTGTATAAACTGGCAAGAAATAGTTTCATGGTCGTTGCCACCGATGGAGATGGAGGGCCTGATGATTTTATACACAGTGACAAACTGGTATTGATCGACACAAAAAAAAGGATCAGGGGTTACTATAATGGCACCGATGAAAAAGAAGTTGAACAGTTAATAACCGACATAAAAAAACTGAAACATGAGAACTAAGCAATGGATAATAAGCCTGCTTACCGGGTTATGCTTATCAGGAATTGCCAATGCGAATCCTATCGAAGAAGGAAAGACACTGTTCATGACACGTTGCGCAGCCTGTCATAACGTGAACAAGGTAATGACAGGGCCTGCTCTTGCGGGAGTGCATGAGCGCCGGACCGAAGAATGGATCATTGAGTTTGTAAGGTCATCTCAAACATTGGTGAAAAGCGGTGATAAAGATGCGGTGGCACTTTTCGAAAAATTCAACAAAGTGCCGATGCCTGATCATCCTGATCTTACCAGCGAGAATATCAAAAGCATTATTGAATATATTAAAACAGAAACTAAACCTGTTGAGTCGGATGCAGCGCCTTTTGCAAAACCCGGAAAGAAAAGAGTTGACTACAAACCACTTTCTATACAACAGGATTACTGGTTCTTTATCGGTTATCTCATCGTCGTGGGTTTGCTCATTTCCTCATTATTATTCGCCGTAAGAATGAAATATTTTCAGCACAAAGTGCTGGATGAAAAACATCCTGCCGAATAGCAGGAATCGTTGGTTTTCGTTTCGATCGCGACCCCCGGTTCCCCGGGGGTTTTTTTATAGAAAAAGAAAGCTGCCCGGGGAGGCAGCTTCTCACTATAAAAAACCCTAACACAGATCCAACTGGTTTTCCTTAATTTCCTTATGATTGCGGTGCAATGGTTAGCACCGGGATATTTGATTTTCTGTATAAATAGTTTTTCATCCACCGGCTGAACCAACCTTTCATTACTGATTCCCTCCCGGGATTTACCACGATCAGGTCGGCATTTACATTTTTTGCATAGGTCAGCGTGTCCTCTGCAATGCTATTGCCACTATGTGCCGTACAATACACTTTCACATGGCTGTACTCTTTGAGCAACTGGTAGGCTTTTGTAAGACAGCGGGTCCTTTTTATATCTTCTTCATTGGAGCGATCGCCGCTTGACATTAAATGAATGACTGCATTCGCTTTTTTAGCGAGATAGGTAGCAAAGCTCAGCTTCCTTATCGGCAGGAAATCATCAACCGGCACCACGATATTTTGCAAATGACCGCTATCAAAATCTTCCGTCACCGTCAGCACCGGGCATTGCGCCTGCTGTGCCAGCTG
>DASVNY010000455.1:0-4590 GCA_036383615.1 Chitinophagaceae bacterium | reverse complement strand
GGCGGCCAATGAGATCGAGATGTATGCGAACACTACGGGCAAATATTTGTATCCGCTAAGAAAATTTGATACACCGTTTAGTCAATGGGCTGTTTTTACTGAATATTCCGGCTATAATTTATGGGCATTAAGCTGCACGGGTCAGTTGGAATATTCACTCGATAAAAAGTTTTCGTTGATGCTGGATTATGACCTGAATGCGATTACGGCCAAACTGGATAAAGGTTTTGGCATAAATCCCGGTGAAGAAAGACGATCCTCTTTTATATATCCTTTTTTTAAATCCGGTTTTCGCTACTCCCCCATCCGGGAATTTTATTTTTCCGTGTATGTAACAAATAAGGCTATGAACCTTGACATCGGCTATCCCACTTTGTATCTGGCCAAAAAACCGTTTGTGGGGGTGGAATTGAATTGCAGGTTATAGAAATAATACCTGGGATAAGCAGGTTGTTTTACGTTTAACATTGGTCACCTGTAAAGCAGGTTTCCCATAAACAAAAAATCATAATGTGTTGACCGATTTAATTTGCTTAAGTTCTTACCAGAGAACTTTGCTAATAAAAATATTTATTGCGAACTTTAACGTTTAGGGTTAAGGTAAATTAATAGCAGCAAAGCAATCTCAGTTATTAACCCATTACTGTCTTTTTATAATGCATCAATCAACCGGAATTGATTTCAAAAACCTATTTGAATCAGCCCCTGGCTTATATCTTATATTGAACCCTGATCTTACTATTGTTGCGGTAAGTGAGAATTATTTGCGGGCCACCATGACCAGCAGGGAGAACATTATCGGTCGTGCTCTTTTTGAAGTGTTTCCTGACAATCCTGATGATCCTTCCGCTACCGGTGTTTCTAACCTACGAACTTCGTTGATGCTTGTATTGCAAAACAAAGCGGCGCATACAATGGCCGTGCAGAAATATGATATCAGGAGACCCGATGGAAGTTTTGAAGAAAGGCACTGGAGCCCATTGAACACTCCTGTTATGAATGATGCCAATGAGGTGCTATGGATCATCCATCGTGTGGAAGACGTAACAGAAATAGTGAAACTCAAAGAGAATGAAATAAAACAGGAAAATGAATTAAGAAGGACCAACGAGCTTTTGGTGCACCTGAATAAAGAACTTGAATCCTTTACCTACTCGGTTTCTCATGACCTTAGATCGCCATTAAGAATTATCGATGGTTATGCAGATATTTTAGTGAGCGATTATAAAAAAGATCTTGATGAAGACGGGCAACGATACCTGGATGTGATCAGGGCAAATGCCCGGCGCATGGGGCAATTGATAGATGACCTGCTAAATCTTTCGTATATCGGGAGAAAAGAGCTTGCTGTTCATCCTACCGATATGAATAAACTGATCCACTCTATTATTGATGAACAGTTTGCTTTGGAGAATATACGGCCAAAACTAAGTATTGAGCATTTGTTGCCGGCCACCTGCGATAGCGGCCTGTTGCGCCAGGTTTGGATCAACCTCTTATCCAATGCCGTTAAATATTCAGGTAAAGTTCCCAGCCCGATGATCAAAATAGGTTCGTTTCAAAAAGACGGGATGGTTGTCTATTTCGTAAAAGACAATGGCGTAGGTTTTGACATGAAATATTCGGATAAACTCTTCGGTATTTTCCAACGTTTGCATAAAGTAACGGAATTTGAAGGAACTGGCATTGGGCTTGCGTTGGTGAAGAGAATTTTGACGAAACATGGAGGGGATATCCGGGTGGAAGCAGAGCCGGACAAGGGAGCTACCTTTTATTTCAGTTTACCTATCATATAAAATCCTGGTTATGGAACATAATGAAGTTGAAATATTACTTGTAGAAGACAACCCGCATGAAGCAGAACTTACTATCCGCAGCTTAAAAAAACAGAATATTGCAAACAGGCTATTGCACCTTGATGATGGTGAAGAAGCGCTTAATTTCATTTTCTCAAAAGGGAAATATGCAGGGAATACAAAATCCTTTCAGCCAAAACTGATACTGCTTGACCTTAAATTACCCAAAGTGGATGGCCTGGAAATTTTGCGACAATTGAAGGCGAATGAACATACCAGGAGTTTTCCCATTGTTGTGCTCACTTCCTCCAAAGAAGAAAAAGATATTATTGAAAGCTATAAACTGGGTGTAAACAGTTATATCGTTAAGCCGGTGAATTTTGAAGCTTTTACCCGGGCGGTTGCGGAATTGGGGCTTTACTGGGTGGTATTGAATCAACCCAATCAAATTTAAACGAAACCCCATGACAAAAGAGTTGAAGTTATTATTTCTTGAGGATAATCCTACAGACGCCGACCTTATTCAGCTTACACTCCGTCGTGCAGGCATTTCATTTGAAGCTGTTCTTGCCAGTGATGAAAAAGAATTTCATGAAGCACTGGATGATAACGGGTTTGATGCGGTGTTGGCAGATAATGCTTTGCCGCAGTATAGCTCGATGGAGGCTTTGAAACTAATAAGAGCAACTAATCCTCATGTAGCTTTTATTTTAGTGACGGGTACCGTATCCGAAGAATTTGCAGTGAAGATCATTCAGCAGGGAGCAGACGACTATATTCTGAAAACTAATCTCACCCGTTTGCCCGCAGCTATAAAAAATGCTATCGAGAAAAAACAGCATCAGCGCCAGAAGGAATCAGCTGAAAGAGAAACGACAAAAGAAAAGGAATTCTCCAGCTCTATTATTAATAGCCTGCCAGGAATATTTTATTTATGCGACCGTGACGGCAAACTATTACGCTGGAACAAAAACTTTGAACGTATCGCAGGTTATAGCAGCTCCGAGATTAGTAAAATGACCGCTGAATATTTTATCTCGGGCGAAAGCAAGGACCATGTGCAGCGATTCATGAACAAAAGTTTTGCAATTGGACATGGCGAAACAGAAGTATTATTTATTACCAGGGAAGCCAAACGTATCCCCTACTTTTTTACCAGCATTGCCACGAGTTTTGAACAAAAAGAATGCCTTATCTGTGTGGGTTTGGATATTTCAGTGAGTAAACAAGGCGAAGAAGAATTAAAGCAGGCTTATGAACAGTTGCGATTGTTATCGGCCCATTTGCATAATATAAAAGAAGAAGAACAAAGACGCATTGCCCGTGAAATACACGACGAACTCGGGCAACAAATAACCGGGTTGAAGATGGATGTGGCCTGGCTCAAAAAAAACCTCGCAAATACCTCCCCGGAAGTGAACCACAAGCTTGGTTTGATGACATCGCTGATGGATGAAACGGTGAGTACGATTAGAAAAATAGCAACAGAACTCCGCCCATCGATCCTTGATGATATGGGCCTGATGGCAGCGCTTGACTGGCAGTCAATCGAATTTGAAAAAAGATTTTCTATTCCTGTACGATTTAGCAGCAGCCACCAAACAATAGATATTGACCCCTCATTAGGAATTGCCATTTTCCGGATCTACCAGGAATCGCTCACGAATATTGCCCGCCATTCAGAAGAAAAACTGGTGGTCTGCAACCTCATGCAATTGCCGCACCAGCTAATACTTACTATCACCGATAATGGAAAGGGCTTTAACAGCAAAAATGGGAAAGCCAAAAAAACGCTGGGCCTGCTTGGCATGAAAGAAAGAGCCGCGATGATCGGCGGTGATATGACGATTGAGAGTGTGCCTGGAAATGGAACGACGGTGACACTAAGGTTGGGATTGAAAAAATGATTTTTTCTATCGTTGTGGTCAACCAGCTTTGCTCCTCTTAGTTAATATTAGCACTGAAAATCTCGATAAACTTCACAATCAGGTTTTCAACGGCGGCTTTACCATCTTTTGAAAATTCTTTTTTTACCCGGTTAGCAACGATCGCATTAATGGCAAGACAATTATGTCCTAATAATTTTCCAAGGCCATAGATGGCTGATGTTTCCATTTCAAAGTTGGTGATCCTGTGTTGTCCAAACCGGAAATCAGTAAGCCGGTCAACGAGGTTGGGATTGCTGATGCCCAGGCGCAATATTCTTCCCTGCGGGCCATAAAAACCCGGACAGGTAACGGTAATGCCCTGGTGAAAATCTTTTACAAAATGTTTGATCAGTGAAACGGCGCCGCTGCTGATATATGGGTTGCCTATTTGGCCATGAATCTGCGTATGCGTAACAAAAGAATGGATAAGCTGCTTTTCCTCATCATTCTGTTCATGACGATAAAAATTCAGCAAATTATCAACGCCAAGTCCATGCGTGGAAGCAACAAAACTGTCAACAGGAATATCCTGTTGCAATGAACCGGAAGTGCCGATTCGGATAATATTTAGCGGACGTAATTGCGGCCTTATCTCACGTGTGTCAAAATCAATGTTGGCTAAAGCATCAAGTTCATTGAGTACGATATCGATATTGTCCGGTCCAATACCGGAAGATAGTACGGTTAATCTTTTCTTACCAACATAACCAGTATGACTAACAAATTCGCGATGTTGTCTTTTGACCTCGATCGAATCAAAATGCTTGCTTACTTCTTTCACACGATCGGGGTCTCCAACAGTGATGACTGTGTTAGCAATTTCTTCGGGGCGGAGATCGAGATGGTAGATGGCGCCCCGGTTATTG
>DASVNY010000454.1:0-2926 GCA_036383615.1 Chitinophagaceae bacterium | reverse complement strand
AGCTACATCACAGGATTTAAAAACAGGATTTTTGGTGGGAGCTACACCAAGAAATCAGCAGATCGCATTATTTGTTGGTGCAATCGTATCGTCCATAGTTATTGGGTTAACGATACAGGTACTTGACAGGCCAAGCGCTGAACTTATCGAACAAGGTATTCCTCATGCAATAGGTACCGAAAAATTCCCAGCACCCCAGGCTACTTTATTGTCAACGCTAATCAAAGGAATTCAGGCAGGAGATCTCCAATGGCAATTCATATTTGTAGGTGTGTTTTTAGCAATAGTGATGGAATTGTGCGGAATAAAATCTTTAAGCTTTGCAGTAGGAACTTATCTTCCGTTGTCTACCACGCTGCCTATCTTCATTGGTGGCGCTATAAAAGGATTGGTAGATAGACGTGAGAAAAAACTCAATATTAAAAAGTCAGCCGAAGAAGAAGAATTGGGTAAAGGCAATCTATTCGCTACAGGGCTTGTGGCAGGTGGGGCGTTAGCAGGTGTGATCATTGCCTTTGTTGGTGCATCAAGAGGTGGAGAAAAGTTTCTTAAAGATGTGAGTATGGAGAGTGGATTGGAAACCAGCTTAGGCGTTAATGGCTATTATTTGCTTGGTGCCATCTGTTTTGTTGTGATGGCCCTCATGCTCTACAGGATAGCTATCAACAGGAAAGGAATGAAATAAGGGTCACATTCAGATCAATGAAACGAAAAGGGCTACCCGGTTGCGGATAGCCCTTTTCATTTCCGGGTACGGATCCGTATAGCTTAAATGAAATTCATATAATCATATTTCTTGGTAAGTATTGACTTATCATCTGCTTTCAGCCATTTGTTCAAAACTGTTGCATACACATTTTTAAAGTCAACATTATATTTCAGATCGCCTTCGTCGAGATTGGTAAGATCAGGCAATGGGTTGATCAATCCTTTTTGTTTTAGTCCACCGCTGATCAGGAACATGTTGTTGGCTGTGCCATGATCTGTTCCATTACTTGCATTTTGCTGCACGCGACGGCCGAATTCAGAAAAAGTAAAGAGCATCACATCTTCAAAACGGTTTTGTTGCTTCAGGTCCTTTACAAATGCTTTTACCGCATCATTCATTTCGGTGAACAAACGATTTTGTTGCGCATCCTGGTTGATATGTGTATCAAAACTGCCTAATGAAACGTAATACACTTTGGTGTTGATATCAGAGAAGATAAGGGATGCAATTGTTTTCAGGCTATTACCCAAATCCGTTTTGGGATATTCCGCATTCGTGGGATGAAGCTTGCTTTGCTGGAATATATAATCGGCGCTTGATAAGGTTTCGGCCATTGTCTTGTACAAATAGTCAACAGGCTGCTCACCGGCTTCATCTTTATGATTCTTCAGCACATCACGGAAAAATTTTTCATTCGCAGTGCCGTATAAACGTCTCGGGTCTTTTACAGCGATCCCTTTATTATTTTCTCCTTTTAGTGCAAGACTAAGCACATCATCTATCTCGATAGCCTGTGTTGGCTTATCACAACCCTGGCATTGTGCATCGAGGTAGCGGCCCACCCAACCATGACTCCAGTATTCATTGCTCTGGCTTGCTGTGTGCCATATATCCATGCTGCGGAAATGCGAACGATCGGGATTGGGATAACCAACATTATTGACGATCGCGAGGTTTCCATCATCATACAATTCTTTAAAACCAGTCAATGCAGGGTGAAGACCGGCTTCATCAGTTAATGATAGAGCCTTTGTTTTTGCAATACCTAATCTTGGCCTTTCTCTATAATAAATATCATTTCTGACAGGGATAACGGTATTCAATCCATCGTTGCCACCGCTTAGTTGTAGTATCACTACCACTTTATTGCCGAGTGGCACCATCGGCCTTCCCCGTCCGAACGGGTCATCCGGGCGGGCTTCAAATGCTTTCAGGAATTTTGGCAACATCATTGAAGCTGTTGCCAGCGAGCCGATCTGGATGAATTCTTTACGTTTGATAAGCATAGTATAAGCTTTGAGCTATTAGCTTCGAGCTGTGAGCAGCGTTTTAATCTCGTGGCTCATGGCTCGCAGCTCGTAGCTGTTTAACACAATTGATATTCCGGTGTACTCATGACCTGCATCGTAGCCGTTTTAATAAAATTCTCCCGGCCACTTTCGTCTGAGTATTTTTTTATCAGGTCAATCGCTACTGATGTTCTTGTTTGCAATAATGTTTTTGAAACCGATTCGGCGAGTTTTTCTCTTTCCACGCTTTCAAAATTCTTTACGTATAAACTCCAGTCGATATTAGCATTGATCATTTGACGACGCATGCCTCCATATCCTTTCATCGCTTGCTGACCACCTGGTTTTTTATTTGTCTTTTCCTCTCCATCCATGCGCCCCATCATGGTATCATCATCATCCTTTGGTTTCACATTCATTTCATCCACATCATTGATGAGTTTTGGAATACGCATCCGCATCATCAGGCTTGAGCTGTCGATCCAGGCTTTGCCACCGGGCCAGCCCGCCACATTGGGAGGATAGAATAATAATTGTCCCAACACTCTTTGCAATAACATCAACGCTTCTTCATTCTCCAGCTTCATGGGCAGCATTCGCTGAATGCCTACCATTAATTCAACCGGTGATTTGATCTGTGCGCCGATATTTTTTTCATCATAGAACCAATCGCTGGTGAAAATATCTTCAAAGAGTTTTGAAATATCGTAGTTGTTTTTGTAGAACCGGTCAGCGAGCCATTCTGTTTTTTCTGCATCCGGTTTTTCATTCACGAAGAACTTATAGATCTTTTGACAGAGGTATTTGGCCGTTTGTTTTTGCCCGAGCAAAATATCAAGCACCTCATCGCCGTCGAAGTTGCCTGTTTTTCCTAAAACGGTTTTGCTGCCAAAGTCGTGTTGAAATTTCCGGAAAACAAATTCACCTT
>DASVNY010000453.1:0-3077 GCA_036383615.1 Chitinophagaceae bacterium | reverse complement strand
GGCTTTCGATCTTGTTTTTGTTGAATGAAATATTGAAGCTGGTGTTCCATGAAAAATTCCTGGTGCTAACCGGTGTGGCCGTAAGCTGAAGCTCAATACCCCTGTTACTTGTTTCACCAACATTTTGCACCTGTGTTGTATAGCCTGATGTTTGAGGCACCGTAACATCAACCAGCAGGTCCTTGGTAGAATTATAATAATAATCTGCTGATAGCTGAACCTTGTTGTTCCATAAGGCGATATCCAGGCCGAGGTTTCTTGCAACTGTTGTTTCCCATGTCAGCAAACCATTGGGCAGGTCAGGTGAATAAAAGGGAGGAATGAGTGAATTACCCATGCTATAGAATGCATTTTGCGGGTTGCTCGCCGGGTTCGCTACAAATTGTGAGAGATAGAGGAAGTTGCCTATACGGTTATTTCCTGCTTCTCCATAGCTGAGTCGCAGTTTAAGATCATTGATAGGAGATTTAAAATTCTCCATGAATTTTTCTTTAGATACTCTCCATGCAAAAGACCCTGATGGGAAGTAACCCCATTTTCTTCCTTCCGCGAATTTGGTAGAACCATCTGAGCGCAGCGTAAACATAAACAGGTATTTTTTATCGAGCGCATAATTGATACGGCCGAAAAACGAAACCAGCCTGTTTGTCATTTCCTGTGATGTGGGTGGTAATTGCGTTGCAGTAGGAGGTGGTGTAGCAAGACCCATATTCCCCAACGCTCTTTCAGGCGTGATGCCTACAGGAAAATAACGGGTTTCAATGCGGTATTGCTTATCAATATTATCATATACTTCGTGACCCAACAGCACTTCCAAATCGTTGCGGTTGCTGAATTTTGAACCGGATTTATTCATGGAAAATGTCAGCACATTCGAATTATTCAGCGTTCTGCTCTGCCCCGTAAAAATGGATGCGATAGGCATACCGAAATTTTGCTTGGCGGCTGAAGTGATCGTATCGTCAAAAGAATTCTGACGGGTATCATAGAAATCGTAACCCAGGGTTGACTTAACAGACAGGTATTTATTAAAATCATAGCTCACATAACCACTCAGGTTCAATGTGCGGTTGATCCTGTTCCTGTATGTACCGTCGTTTAACAATAACGGGTTAACCAAAGAAAGACTGTTGGCATTTGTTGCGTCTGCATAATCCGGGTCATAGTCAAGAATGCTTTGACTTCCCATCAGCAATGGCCTGTACTTAACACTCTGGCGTAATTGGTTAAGACTTGATGAACCTGGGTTAGATGTACCCGCTCCATTTATCTCAGTATGGTTATAACGAACCGCTACTCCTGCTTTTGCTTTTGCATTGATGGTTTGATCCAGTTTCAGATTGACCAGCTTCCTATCGAAATTTGAATTGCGGATCACGCCATCTTCTTTATTAGCCGTAAGACTGATATTATATTTTGTGCTGGCATTGCCACCCATAAGGCTCACATTATGTGTTTGCATCATCGCATTTCTGCCCATGTTTTGTTCCTGCCAGTCAACAAAAGGAGCTTGCTTATACAATTCGATATCTTCAAAAAAACCGTAGGTGTTCAGAAAAGTATTTCTATCGGCCTGGCTACCTCTTGATCTTTCATATTGGTACAATACAAAATCATAAGGCTTCATCACTTCCAGTTTATTGGCAAGACGACGAACACCGGTCAACCCGCTGTAAGTAACAATTGGCTTTGTTATTCTTCCGCCTTTGGTAGTAATGATCACCACTCCATTTGCGCCACGGGCGCCATAGATAGAAGTGGCAGATGCATCTTTTAATACATCAACAGAAGCGATATCCTGTGGCGCTAATACAGAAAGCGCATTTTCTACCTGTATCCCATCCACCACATATAATGGTGAGTTGTCCTGTGTGATAGAGCCGCCGCCTCTCACACGGATGGTAGCACCGGCATCAGGCGATCCTTCCGATCTTATTATTTGAACACCTGCTAATCGTCCGGTCAGGGCCTCGGCGGTAGAGTTGATAGGGATATCTTTTATATCCCTTGATGTAATGGAGGAAACCGAGCTAACAAGGTCTTTTCTTTTTACGGTCTGGTACCCGATAACGACTACTTCTTCGCTGGCAGCGACCTCTCTTTGCATTGTTACATTCAGGTTGTCGGTGCCGTCCGTTTTAATAGTTTGAGGTTTGAATCCAACAAAACTGGCTACCAGCTGAGGGTTGCCGTTTACAGAAATGGAGAAATTACCTTCCTTATCCGTTTGCACGCCTCCTGATTTGGCACCGGCAACAATAATGTTGACCCCGGAAAGTGGCGAACCGGCGTCGTCGAGCACTTTACCACGGATGGTGCGGGTTTGAGAAAAGGCTGAAATAAGTACAAACGAGAAAAGCAAAAGCAGGGAGAGCTTCTTCATATGGCTTTTTTTGTTTTTTGAGATCGTTTTGGAAAATGAAAGACAGTCAGTAATCTTTTTGCAATCGTCTTAAATCCAATATCAATTGTACTCAGATATTCCCGTTTGACAATCAATGAATAGACCCTTTATTTACGCAATCGTTCCCGGTAACGATGTCATATTTTAGCCAGTGGTTTAAGCTCCTATTTCCTTTATTGAAAAAAGCAGCCAATTGATCTTAAAAACTGTCTTCCTTTCGAACGTAGAAATGAAGTCGCAATAGTGAATCCCTTTGAAATGAAAAAGGTGTTTTCTGGTTTTAATGGCAGAATAAAACGGTAATTTTTCCGTGTTTTTCTCTTGGTTTTGCTTGAGATGAGATATGATATTTGTGACGATTAATTAATCAGACCCTGTGATAACTATTGAGAAGTCGTGCCTCGTTTAAGCGGTGGCAGCAACTTCAGAACTATCCTCTCATTGTGTAGTCGGCAGATATTGCTGATAAGGAGAGCATTTGCTGGAGAAGAAATGGCAGGTGGTGGGGGGAGGGCGCTAGGCGGGGAGGGCCCAGCACTGGGCCAAATATTGCCCAAAATCTGAAACTGACACACAGTCCCAAACCTTAATTCAGCAAGGGAATTCATTAACTTTACCAACCACCAATAGATACCAAAGATCGCCCGATGAAGTTTGAAGCCGTTACCATAAA
>DASVNY010000452.1:0-5064 GCA_036383615.1 Chitinophagaceae bacterium | reverse complement strand
TACGGCCGCCCATTCTCCACTTTTAAACCAAGCGACTGGGGTTATGATAATTTCAGGAACAAAGTGGATGATTCCCGCTATTATAAAACCTTCCAGTACGAATATATCAGCAATATGCCGGCCAGCACCAGCAGTTCCTATACATGGTCAGCTGCAGCCGCAGCATGGTGGAACGCGAACAAACCTGCCGGCGAACCTTCCGTTACTTCAGGCGCTAAAAGAATACTCCAGGGCGCCCGTGCCATTGGTTATATAGAGAATCAAAGAAGTGAAGCGCTTGATTCAGCCCGTGTAATGGGACAGCCTTTCCAGCTTTTTGCAAGATGGATATTCTCACCTGTTACAAACAGGTATTATTACCGGCTCAATCCGGTTGGCAACACTTCCATAGGTCTTGCTACCGGAACGACCAATATCTATTTGCCATCAAAAAAATATGTTGACCCGCAACGTAACGGAAGCACATCAGAAGCAAACTTTGATAGTGAGAACGGAACAAGAGATGCCATCCTGATGCGTTTGGCAGAAACATTCCTGATACGTGCTGAGGCTTATGGCCGCAAAGGGCTATACACCCTGGCAGTTGATGATATCAATGCCGTTCGAATAAGAGCAGCATATAAAGGTGGTGAACAACGCCCGCAATTGCTGGTTCAATGGGAGCCACAGGCTTCTACGCTTGTTGCTTCTGAAACAACCTTTCCTTATCCTGCAAATGGCAGCTCAGTTACGAAAATGACGATCAATGAAAACATTTTCACACCCGGCACACCCGAAGCGACCGCGGAGGGTTATATTTCAACTGTTACCTCTAAAGCGGACGCGTTCATACATTTTATATATAATGAAAAGGCAAGGGAATTCTTATCAGAAGGCATTGCCTGGGAAGATCAGCACAATGCCGGTATTCTCTATGACAGGGTAGTGAATTTGAATCAAATGGCTTCTGATAAAACAGGTTTGTGGCCCATCGCATTCAACACGGATAACGGTAATGGGCAAAATGGAAATGGTAAAGGGCAAATGAAGAAGAATTACACTTTCCGTCCATGGCCCAACAATTACCTGGTGCAATTGACCGATGCCGATGGCAAACCATTAGATGCTGCTGCCATAGCAGCTTACCAGAACCCCGGGTATTAATTCGTAGCAAGCATAAGCAAGCAGTAGGTAGAAAAAGGCAGGTTTGATCCTGTCTTTTTCGTTTTGTAGGGGCATTACTACAAGTTGATTAAACTCATTTTTTGACAATTTAAAAGCTTTTCCCCATCTGGCTATTTCTCAGGATGCAACAGGATAGTTATTCTTTTTTAAACGTATATTTTTATTTCAGATAAAAGAGGTTGATTACCTCGTTTTACGATTGCTAAAGAGACTGCTAAACCTGCTAATTGCTGTATGATGGAAATGCTTGATCCTTTTTCGCGCCTTATCCCGGCTGTTCAGCTGAACTTACCTCATCTTCTCATTGAAAATTCTTCCGTTACCAATCCTGGTGACAGCATTCTTCTTTTTTTCAATCGCCAAAAAGATTCAAATTTTTTTACCGGGTATTTACCAGGGAAGTTCTGATCTAAATGAAATATGGTATGAAAAGACTGGTGTTGCTTTTTATTGCTGCATCCATGCTGTTTGGATGTAAAAAGAAATACGATGAGTATTATGACAGGCCCGATGACCTGGAGCCTCCTATTTACCAGGTGCTGTCGGCAAAAGGAAATTTCAAACATTTCCTGGCGGCAGTGGATAAGGCAGGTTATAAAAACACATTAAGCGCTGCCGGTTACTGGACGCTGTTTGCACCGCATGATTCAGCCTTCCAGGTTTATTTCACGGCAAACGGCATTTCAGGCATTGAGGCGCTCGACTCCGCAAAATGCAGAAGCATTGTAACCTACTGTCTTGTTTATAATGCTTTCAAAGAAGAGCGCATGGGCGATTTTCAAAGCAACTTAGGTTGGATAGAAGACAATGCTTTCAGAAGAAGGACCGCTAATTATACAGGAGTATATGATGGCACCAACTCAACCGGTGCTTCCATCAAGGTGATCGCTTCCAACAGGAACAATAATGGCGTTTCTTATTATGTAGAAGCTGATAATAACAACAAATACCTGCCTTGTTTTACAACAGGCTATTTAACGAATAAGTCACTCACCGCTACCGATTATAATTATTTCTATCCCGGCATTAATTATTCAGGGTTCAATGTGGCCGATGCGATAGTGACGCAGAAAGATATTCCTGCAGAGAACGGGGTCATACATGTTATCAATAAAGTGATCACATCGCTGCCAAGCCTTGATCAGTATATCGGCAGCAATCCTAATTATAGCGAGTTCAAAAAAATATTGGATAAATTTCTCGTACAGTATGTACTCAATCAAACTGTAACACAGAACTACAGTGTATTAACAGGCAGCTCAGCCAATGTTTATACCAAAGTGTATAATCCCGCGCTGGCTTTTTCGCCCAACAATGAGAATTTTCTGAAACTACAGGATAATGATGGACAGGCTGATGCTTACTCAATGTTTATTCCCAATAATGCAGCGCTGACAAGTTATATCAATGACGTTTTACTGGAACATTATCCCAGTCTCGAGGCATTGCCGGTAAGTGTGATCTATGATTTTGTGAATGCGCATATGTGGCGCACCGCCGTATGGCCATCAAAATTCGCCACCACTTTCAATGCAGTTGGCGAAGAAGCAAGATTCACTACTGCCGACGTAGTTGATAAAAAGATATTGAGCAATGGAATCTTTTATGGCACCAGTAAAGTGCAACAGGCAAATGTATTCAGCAGCGTGTATGGAAAAGCCTATCTCGATCCCAACTATTCCATCATGACAAGCCTGTTGAACCTGGACCTGAAATACCAGATATCCAATATCAGGCAGAATTACACGCTGTTCCTGATCAGCAATGCGGCTTTTAATGCGGCCGGATATTTTGCCGACCCCACGGTAAGTAATAATGTGAATGAGCAATGGCGATATATACCTCCGGGTGGTGGCGCGCAGTTGACAGGCTCATCTGCATTGGTAAGACTGCAAAGGATTTTAAACATGCATGTTGTTCCCGGCAGAAATATTACAAGCGTGGCAACTCCCGGTGTAGCGATGACCAACTCAGGCGAGTTTGTAAAATTTGATAATAACACTGTTGTTGCTTCGGGCAATGGCGATGTTCCCAATATCGCGAACGTGCTGGGATCCAAAACAGCCTTAAATGGAACGGTGTATTATCTTGATAAGATATTACAGTTCAGCGAACGTAATGTGGGAATGCATATCGCGGCGCTTGCGCCAACAGCAGCTTCTCCCTATAATAATTTCTGGCAATACCTGAAGAACTCTGGTATATATAATGCAGCAACAGGTGAGGTTCAGCAGGTGGCTGCCGGATCATTCTACACTTTCTTTATTCCTGATAATGCGGCGATCGTTGCAGCGGTGAATGCAGGTGAATTGCCCGGTGCGGCAGGTGTTCCCAATTTCAACCCAACCTTGCCGGCAGATAAAGAGAAGGTCAACAATTTCATTTACTATCATATCCTGAACAAGAGAAATATCGCGACCGATGGGCAGGAGAGCGGAACATTTGAAACGCTCTATAAATTTTCCAATGGCGATCCTTCTACCATTTTCGTGAATAATAGTACGCCGAATAATATCTCATTGAATGATATGATGGGAAGATCAGCCAATGTGGTCACACTAAGCAGCAATAACCTGAGCAACCGGGTAACACTGCACCTGATCAATAATTATTTAAGAAAGAATTGATAATTGATTTAACCTATGCTTATGCAGAAAGCGTGTAATAAAAAAATGTACTGGTTGTTGGCCCTTCTTTTCTTCGGGCTTACAGCTTCTTCACAGGTATTGATCAAAGGGAAAGTGGTGGATGGCAAAGGAGAGCCGGTACAAAAAGCTTCCGTGTCGATCATTGATGCTGATAACAGGATCGTAAGCGGAACATCTACCGATATCGAAGGAAACTTTGTGTTGAAAAATGTTAACCCCAAACACAGGTTGACAGTAACAAACATCGGTTATAAAACGATCACTGTACCTGTTAGCGATAAAACCCAGTTCTCACTCAAGATGGAAGAAGTGCAGGCCGATCTTGGTGAAGTGGTTGTATTGTCAAGACCCGTTACATCAAATGGCTTGGTAAACATTGCAGAGAGAGATCTGACAACAGCCGTTTCAAAGATCAGCGCAAGAGATCTTGAAGAAATGCAATCCGCAAGTATTGACCAGGCATTACAGGGCCGCTTAAGTGGTGTTGACATCACTGCCAGCAGCGGCGATCCCGGTGCAGCTATGAATATCCGTATCCGCGGTGTGTCATCTATTAACTCAACCGGTATTCCATTGATCGTATTGGATGGAATGCCATTGGAAACAGAGATACCCAGCGATTTTAACTTCGGAACAGCGGATGAACAGGGATATGCCCAGTTGTTAAATATATCACCTGCTGATATAAAAGATATCACTGTATTAAAAGACGCGGCCGCTACCGCGGTTTGGGGTTCGCGTGCTTCCAACGGTGTGTTGGTGATCACCACCAAAAGAGGTGTTGTGGGAAAACCAACCGTTAACTACACGTTCAAAGGTTCGGTTTCATTGGTGCCAAAAGCAATCCCGTTATTAAATGGCGATCAGTATTCCACGCTTATTCCCGAAGCATTTATGAACAGGACGGGAACACCGCTGAATACAACCACGGTAAGAGAATTTAATTATGATCCGAACGACCCTTACTGGTATCATAATTACAGCAACAACACAAACTGGGTGGATGCGATATCACGTACCGGTAAATTGATGGATCACACAGTGAGTCTTACCGGTGGCGGTGAAAAAGCAAAATACTTTGCATCGATCGGCTACTTTGATCAAAAGGGTATCACCTTAGGCACTTCGTTGAAACGTATCAATACCCGTATTAACCTCGACTTTAACGTGTCTGAGAAAATAAAATTCTTTACGAGTATCGCCTACACGCATACTGACCAGGCAAGAAACTATCTCGGTTCAAATGCAACAA
>DASVNY010000451.1:0-3186 GCA_036383615.1 Chitinophagaceae bacterium | reverse complement strand
ACCACGGTTGTGGTTTTTGATTGTTGTTACAGGAGAAATAAAGAGGGGTCTATTTTACCTGCTGCTGTATCGCATTTATGACTATAGTGGTTTTCATAAACTAAAATTTTTTACTGTCGTTTTAAAGTTGCGTCCTTTAATACTTTTGGAGTGGCCGTATTTTGTTCTTTATCGGTGTAAACTTCCATTTTTGAATAAGGAATATTTTGGGCATGAATCAACCAACAATTCCTGAAACTACACCAGCCTTCAAAATAGATCTCAAATCCATCATTGTTAAGCTTTGAACTATACCAGCGCCATTGCCGAAGATCCGCATCTTGAAAGTCTTCGACAACGCTGTCGATAGGATATAATAGATCATCATAATTATAGTCATCTTCATCAAGGGCACTTAAGAACTTGACATACACTGCCGGGAAAATTTTTTTCCAATCAGAATCATCTGGACTTAGACCCGGATGCAGGATGAGCGCCCTGACAACGGCTTTACAATTGTTAAGTGCTTCCAGTGGGTTGGCAATGCCCGAAACCCGGAATATTGTTTTGTCACCACCGGGGATTTCTCCATTGGTATTATTGTCTATGCGTTGTATTTCTGTCATGTTACAGCGATCACCTTACAATGTTTTACGGGTTGTTATTTTTTTCAGGTGCCATAAACAAAACTATTGCCTTTTTAAGGTAGCGTCCTTTAGCACTTTTGGAGTAAACGTCTTTTTATATTTATCATTGTAAACCTCCATTTTTGAATAAGGAATATTTTGAGCATGTATCATCCAATAATTTCTGAAACTACACCAACCTTCAAAGTATATCTCAAACCCATCATTGTTAAGTTTTGAACTATACCAACGCCATTGACGGAGATTAGCATTTTGAAAATCTTCCACTATGCTGCTAATCGGATATAAAAGTTCATCATACCCATAGTCATCTTCATCAAGGCTATTTAAAAATTTAACATAAGCTGTTGGAAAAATTTTTTTCCAATCGGAATCATCAGGACTAAGTACGGGATGTTCGATAAGCGCTTTTATCACGGCTTTGCAATTGTTGAGGGCTTCCAGCGGGTTGGCAATGCCAGAGATTCGAAATATTGTTTTGTCGCCGCTTGGGGTTTCACCGCTATTATTATTGCTTATGTATTGTATTTCAGTCATCTTATTTGCTTTTAAAAATTATGCACTGTTTATTAAATGAATTTTCAAAGTTATCAAAACTAACACTATAGGAAGATCCCCATGTTAAGGGTAATGGGTCCCTTAGATAAACTTTTCTATCTGCTATTTTGTCAACAATCATGGCATGATTATAAGCATCATCAATTCTTATACTTACAATAGCAACGTCTCCTTTCTTCAGCTTACTTAATAAAGCATCTAAAGTTATATTATACAATGGTTTGACCTTCAATTTCCTGAAAATTCTCAATTTTTTTAGCGCGTTGGAAACATCCATTAATCGAGCACCTTCCGGTGTAGTCTTTAAGGCTTTTGCAATAAGTTCTTCAGTAAGGTTTATTGTGTGATCGTTCAATACCATTTTTAAAGAGGTAGCTAAACAGGTATAATCTGTAGACTGTCCTATTAAAGTGAAGGCTGTTTTATAGTCCTGTAATAATACTTTATTATAGGCAAATGCAGAATCACCATAAACCGGACCTTTGGAAATATCTTTGAGATGGGTTTTAATCTCGTTTGAAATATTATCGCCTGCAGAATCAAGCGTTTCTTTTGCGCTCTTCCGAAGCATTCGCTCGGTGATTATATCCACACTGATAGTTGCAATACTGATCCAGAATAAATGCTCCTTTAGTTTTTTACAGAATCCTGATCCGTCACAGTCATTTACAAAATTCAGCATGAGGTCCACCACACTGGTTGCAAGTTCGATAGAGCCGCCGATCAGGCGGAGAGATCTCGCTGCCCGCGATAAATGTCGTAGGTAACGCAGCTTTGTAATGTTCCCGATGGCTGTAAAAGTGAGAGCGATGTCTGCGACGATCCACAAGGTCTTTTCAAAATTTTCCCATGAATTCTCAAACAAGAAACTCGTTAGTTCCGGAATAATAATATTAAAAGCGGCGAGTCTCTCCTTAAAAATTTTTAACGTCGGCAAGGGTGTAGACATGAACATGAAGGTCGCCGTGAGAGATTGAATAGGAAAAACATGAACAGCTGTATGAGTCTTCCATGACAGCCTTTAATTCATTGCGGTTTACTTTTTCCTAGATATGCCAATCCTTTCTTTGTGATTTTATACCCGGCATCATGAATTACCAGGCCGTCTTTTTTTAACTCTTCCATCATAGGTGGCCAAGGAGTATCAAAACCAACTTCATCATAAAACAACCTATCTAGTTTGTGTATGCCGATTAGCTGATTTTCGCTGATTATTCTTAAAAGTATTAATTTATAATTCATAATAACGTTTTTTAGTATTGAACACTAGGATGGTATAAAGTTCTTATTTCCTTTTCTTCATAAATCATTTTCTCATAAAGTTTATAGTCTTCCAAGGAAGCAGTATGAGCATCGTTCCATACATTCTCGAAATCTGAAATTTTGCTTTGAGAAGTGTTTTCATAGCCTAGCGCTTTATACCTTTCAAACTCTCTTATTTCGTGCGTAAAAAATCTTTTGTCAAAATCAGTCACTTGCATTTCCCCATTTGAGATTTTTTCCAATCGTTGTAACATTCTTTCATTCCATGAATCAAATTCAAATCTACTCAAATGCTTTTTAATAGTAGCGATGCCTTGTCTTGTGATTTTGGCCGTGCGCCAATCAAGATCAAGTATCGGGCCTCCAGCTTTATTAGGGTGAAATGCTCTTTTACTATAGACACCAATCTCGGTAATAAAAGTATCTAGCGCAGAAATTAATTTACTTCCTGTCAATTTGAAAATATCTTTTATTGTTTCCTTTACTTCTTTAGCTGTTCCGCTGGCAATAACCTGTCCGTCATAAACGACCATCAAAACTTCATCTGTGGCCGTGCCTGTTGTTTTAACCGCTGTCCAGAAAGATACGCCTGCCTTCTGCAAGCGTGTTACTTCGGTGATACCTCTATAGGGTTTTATCAATTGATAAACTTCTGCTGTGTCTAATAGCCGGAGTGTGCCTTTTGAAAAATTGGCGGTATTGATCTCCAGCATCAGCCTGAGCAAAACACTCATTAGAA
>DASVNY010000450.1:0-1792 GCA_036383615.1 Chitinophagaceae bacterium | reverse complement strand
AAGACGCAATACGAAGTGGCAAAACTGGAAAGGGAAGAAGCCGTTATCCGTTTCAGGCAATCTGTATTGAACGCTACCGGCGAAGTGTCTGATGCGCTGGTGCGATTGGATAAAGTGAAGCTGCAAAAACAAATTGCTACCGACCAGGTGAACCTATTAACACAGGCTGTTGGCAATGCACAGTTGCTTTTTAAAAGTGATATGGCCAACTATTTGGAAGTGATCACGGCGCAGGACAATGCACTGCAGGCCCAGTTGAACCTAGTGTCAATCCAGCGCAATCAAGTGAGTGCGATGGTGGAGCTATATCGTTCATTAGGAGGCGGATGGAAGTGACTGTTCAATAAAAATAAAAGCCAGAAAACAGTAAATAAAATATCTCGCAACGACGCACCGTCGCAAAGAAAACATAAGCGATGATCAATCGTTGCGGCTTTGCGTCGTTGCGAGATAACAATACTCACTGAAACAAAGTCTTTAGGCTTTCTAACGGATCATTACCCGCTTGATAAGTTTACATTTTTAGATTTCAGATTTCAGGCATACAAGCCTATATTTGCAGCCCGATTTGCGGCTCGTTTATTATCGAGGGAATGATAAGACCCGGGAAATTGAATTGGTATTTGGCCCCGTAGCTCAATTGAATAGAGCATCTGACTACGGATCAGAAGGTTTCAGGTTTGAATCCTGGCGGGGTCACAAAAGGTTAGCTTTAATAAGCTGACCTTTTTTAATTCTCTTTGTTGAGAATAATCAATAATACCATCTCACAAAAGCTTCCATCGCTGCATAATGGGTTAGTCCCAGGTCAGCATAAATATTAGCGGTAGCTGCATTTCTTTCTTCTGCTCTTTGCCAAAACTCTCTTGAATCACTGCCCTGGAAAGGAACCATATCTTTTTGCGACTGGTGAATAAATATGCCAAAGCGTTTTTTCAATACCTGGTCCGGGCTCATCGGGATCGCCATTTCAATCTCTTCAATGTTCCATTCCTGCCAGGCCCCTTTATATAGCCATAGCCAGCAATCATTGATCCATTCATCACCGGCGGCTTTGATACGTTTCAATGATTCAAGTACAACGTTGAAACAAACAATATGCGTTCCATGCGGGTCGGCAAAATCACCGGCGCAATAAACCTGTTGCGGTTTTATTTGACGCAACAACTCCATCGTTATCCTCACATCTTTTTCTCCCATCGGTTTTTTCTCGATCGTTCCCGTTTCATAGAAAGGAAGATTTTGAAAATGGATGTTCTGATCTTTGATTCCAACATAACGACAAGTGGCCCTGGCTTCGCATCTTCTTATCAAACCTTTGATAGCACGAATGGTAGGCGTATCAACCTGGTTAGATCTTTTCCTGGCAATGAACTTTCTGGCATCATCAAGGATCTTTCCTGATTTTTTTGTGTCAATGCCGGCGATCTCTTCAAAACCTACTGCAAAATCGAGGAACCTTGTAACGAATTCATCCGTTACGGCGATATTACCGGAGGTTTGATATCCCACATGCACATCATGGCCCTGGTCATGTAATCGTTGAAAAGTTCCACCCATACTAATGATATCATCATCCGGGTGAGGAGAGAAAATGATAACTCTTTTTGGATAGGGAGTTGAGCGCTCCGGGTGAGTAGGCATCACTGCATCAGGTTTTCCTCCCGGCCAACCGGTAATAGAATCTCTCAATAAATAATATACCTGGAGATTTATTTCATATGCATCGCCTTTTTCAACCAGCAGATCGCTTAAACCATATTCATTATAATCAGCATTGGTCAAACTAAGT
>DASVNY010000449.1:0-4836 GCA_036383615.1 Chitinophagaceae bacterium | reverse complement strand
CACCTGCATCTAATTTAGCTGGTGGTAATTTTTCAAGAGTGATAAGTTTATTGACTCCTGCCACGACTTATTATTACAAAGCATTTGCAGGCAACAGCACTGATACCTATTGGGGAGCAGAATTATCATTCACTACAGCCTCTCCTAACCCGAACATTACTACTACCAGCCTAACTGGTTTTGGTAATGTATGCACCGGGGCTATCGGCGGCCCGAATTCATTCACCATTAATGGCACTAACCTTACCACAACAGATATTAACGTAGGACCCTTAGCAGGATTTGTTTTTTCAACAACATCCGGTGGCGCTTATACAAGCTCTTTGATCTTACCGCAACCCGGTGGAACGTATAGTCAAACGATCTATGTTGAATTTTTACCTACTGCCGTTCAATCATACAATGGAAATATTCCTGTTAACGGTGGGGGTATCAGTGCAGCAGTGAACGTTGCTGCTACCGGTGCTGGTGTGAATAGCACAGCAACTGTTACAACTGGAGCATCCAGCGCTATTACTACAACCACGGCAACACTGGCGGGGAATGTTTCTTCTAATGGCTGTTCTCCACTATTGTCTTATGGAATTGAGTTCAGCACTGCCAATGGTTTTGCTAATGGAACAGGAACGCAACGTCCTTCAACAAATATTACAGGCGGCAATTTCAGTTCCGGTTTAACTGGATTAGCGCCAAGTACTACTTATTATTACAAAGCGTATGCTGTTAATGGTGGCGGCACAGCTTATGGCGCACAGCAATCATTTACTACGGTTTCACCTGTACTGAATGCTACAGCACTTACAGGATTCGGAAATATTTGTATTGGCGCAACCAGTGTTCAAAATGCATTTACACTTACCGGAGCAAATCTTACTGCAGCAAATATTGTTGTTGGTCCATTGAACGGGTATGCATTCTCAACTACTGCAGCCGGCACATACACGGCTACATTAACGGTTACAGCAACGGGCGGCGTTTACAACAATGCCATTTATGTGAAGCTATCTCCAACAGCGGTTCAGTCATATAATGGAAATATCCCGGTTACGGGTGGCGGAACTACAGGCACATTAAATGTCGCTGTTACTGGAGCAGGTGTTAACACTCCTCCGACAGTAACAACAGGCAGTTCGTCAAATATTTTCACGCATTACGCAACACTGGCGGGTAATATCACTGCCAATGGTTGTTCAAATGCGTTGGGCTATGGCATCGAGATAAGCGGCATCAATGGTTTCGCGGACGGTACCGGAACCAAAATAGCAGGAAGCAATCTTGCAGGTGCTGCATTCTCTGTTATTGCAAACAACCTGGTACAGGGTGCGACTTATTATTATAAGGCATATGTAACTAATAATGGTGGCACTGCTTATGGCGCACAACAATCATTTACTGTTAGCTCAGTGCCTGATCTGTTTACGATATTCCCAGTGCCTGCCGCACCGGGATCAGCCATGAGATTTAGCATTAAGAATATCAGCCCGGGATATTATGGATTGCAATTCTTCAATAGCAGCGGTGCATTGGTGTTCCAGCATCACATGAATATCCAGGCAAACTTTATTAATCAAACGGTGACGATACCGGGCACGATGGCAAGAGGAGTTTACCAGCTTAAGTTGGTAAATACTGATGGAGTAGTGGCTAAGACCACGGTATTGATTCACTAAGAACAGAAGAACGGATGAACAGAGGAACAGATGAATTTCGAAGTTCATGTGTTCCTCTGTTTCATTTTACGGTAATGTTATTTGAGATGCGTAAGTTTTATTACTGTTCTCAGCTCTTTTGTTATGACCTGTAGGAAATAGACTCCTTTTGAAAGGTGAGGGATTGAAGGCTGTATGATTGATCCCGCATTAATTCTATTATAAAACTGCGAGTGGATGACCTGGCCCTGCATATTCATCCAGTTTAGCTGAACATTGTTTAATGTTTTTGCCGCTTTGATATTTAACTCAGCTATAAAAGGATTGGGATAAGCATTGATACCAGCCTCAGTAATGGGAACATTGGGAACCGACGTAATTACTCCTGATAAATTATATTTTGAAAATACCGGCCAGTGATCGGATGTGTTATGCGCCGTGACATAATCGGGAACCACCGATGTTATATCGGTTCTTATTTGCACAGAATTGAGCACATAAAAAGGAACGACCTCGTTTGAGATAACATGATTATCTATCACATTCGGAAAATTGATCATCGTTGTTTGCCCCGCAATAGCTAAAGGGAGGGTGATGGATTTATAGTGATCGGCATCGGTGCTGTCAGCAATAATAGGTTGATAAGATGATTGCGGCCCGGAACCCGTAGAAATAGTTTGATTCAACGCATCATTATAATCGCCAAGGATAATATTGAGTGTGTTAGAATATTGAGCATCCAGTGTGTCTTTTAATTCCAAAGCGCCCGCTCTTCTTCGATCATAATCAGGGGCAGTACTTCCCGATTTTCCATGGATGACAATAAAGTTGATATTCTTTGTAACAGTGTTGATGGTAACATTCGCATTTAATAAAAAAGGAAAGCGTCCTGTTGCCCAATTGGTATTGGCTGTGCTGCTTGTGCGCATCAAACCACGGGTGATAACATTGGAGAAGACCGATTTTCTATAAATGAATGCCTGCTTTTGCCCAGTGAGCCAGCCATTGCCCGTGCCGGTACTGTTATTGCTGCAGTAAGGAGCGATCACGAAACCAAATTCTGTATTGCCTAATGAATCAACAAGACGGCGCAACCGCATGGTGTCAACGATCTCCACCAATCCATAAATATCAGCATTCAGCAAACGCATTATTTTTTTGGTATTGGCTTCCTGGAGATCTTTATCGGCGGGGCCGCTGGCGAAGGAGGCGCCGAAAAATTCAAGGTTCCATCCTACTACGTCAAGAGTAGTAGCGCTGCTTTGAGAAAAAAGTTTTATGGAAAATAGACCTGACAGTAAAAAACAGCCTAACAGTTTTTTCATTACTATAATTTCAATAAGTAAAGGTATATAAAACGGCAAAGCAGTTATTCATCAGACAATTTGAGATCAAGTACTCTTATTTGCAAACTCTTTTCACCGTTCCATTCGTTCTCATCAATTTTAAAAACAATGTCAACCGGTTTTTTTAATTGCAGAACCGGAAATTTATCGGCCATATTAAAACCAATACCAGTGATGGTTGTGTTGTCTTGTTTTACAGAAAATCGAAGATGTTGTTCCTTTACAATTTTTGACCAGCCGCTATCAACTACTTTCCTGGCAATAAAGACGGGGCGAAGATTTTCGGGTCCGAAGGGTTCCATCTGCCCAAGGATATTATAAAATGGCCAACGGATATCTTTTAATGATATTTCTGCATCAATAACAATTTCGGGTACCAGCAATTCAGGGTTGATTGTTGCTGCCACCACTTCTTCAAATTTTTCGCGGAATGCTTCCACTTTTGAAAGTTCAAGGGTCATGCCTGCAGCAGCAAAGTGACCGCCATAGCCCAATAAATGATCACGACAGGCATGTATCGCTTCATATAAATTAAAACCCGGTACACTGCGGGCACTGCCGGCAGCATAATCACCCGAGCGGGTCAATACAATAGTGGGGCGGTGATAAGTTTCAATAAGTCTTGAAGCAACAATGCCCACCACTCCTTTATGCCAATGCTCTTTGAATACAACCGTTGATTTGCGTGATATCCATTCTTCGTTTTCTGTGATCAGCATCAATGCTTCCCCGGTAATACTGCTATCTGCTTCGCGGCGATCAGTATTATCACTATGCAATAGCTCAGCATAATGCAATGCCTCTTCATAAGTTTCCGCGACAAATAGCAGCACGGCTTTTCTTGCATCATCCATTCGCCCGGCTGCATTTACTCTTGGTGCTATAATGAAAACAAGATTGTTGATATGAAGCTGGCTGCTGAGATTACTTAATTGTATAAGCGCTTTAATGCCTTTGTTCGGATCTTCATTCACTTTCTTTACGCCATAATAGGCAAGTATCCTGTTTTCACCAGTGATCGGAACAATGTCGGCAGCTATCGCGGTAGCAACGAGGTCGAGGTATTCAAAAACATCGGCATCATCCAGGTCAAACTGTGGCGCCAATGCCTGCATTAGTTTAAAAACAACACCGCAGCCGCAGAGTTCTTTATAAGGATAGGGACAATCTTTTTGTTTGGGATTAAGAATGGCTTTAGCGGCCGGTAATATTTCGTCGGGCAGGTGATGATCGCAAACGACAAAGTCAATACCCAATGTGGATGCATAAGCAATAAGTTCGGCCGATTTTATTCCGCAATCAACTGAAATGATCAAGGTAAAACCATTCTCTTTGGCAAAGTCAATTCCTGCTTTGCTAACACCATAGCCTTCACGGTAGCGATGAGGGATATAAAAATCAACCAATGAATGTCTCTTTTTTAAGAACTGGTATAAGCAGGCTACAGAAGTGGTGCCATCCACATCATAATCTCCGAATACTAATATTTTTTCATTGGTATTAGTGGCAGACAGCACCCGTTCAACTGCTTTGTCCATATCCTTCATCAGCCAGGGATCATGGAGTGAGGAGAGTTGTGGGCGAAAAAAATCTTTAGCGGTTTCAAATGTCTCAATACCGCGCTGCACTAATATTTTGCAGAGGATCGGGTGAACATTCAGGGCCTGTTGCAACGAAGCAATTTTTTGTTCATCAGCAGTCAGTATGTTCCATCGCTTTTGCTGCATAACAACGCTATCAATACTTTCTGTCGGTCACATACAGTACGAGATCTTCAAGACCCTGCCGGATCGGGCTTTCGGGAAATTGATGCAGGACAGTTAATGCTTCCTGTTTGAAAG
>DASVNY010000448.1:0-1845 GCA_036383615.1 Chitinophagaceae bacterium | reverse complement strand
ACGGTGATCAATCCATTTTTTGATACCACAAAGATCGATGTACAGAATCATGCGATCGGCGGACGCAGCAGCCGCACATTTATTACTGAAGGAAGATGAGATAAGGTTTTACAGGCATTAAAGAAAGGAGATTATGTTATTATGCAATTCGGGCATAATGATGCAAGTCCGCTGGATGATACGGCAAGAGCAAGAGGAACGATAAGAGGAGTAGGAGAAGATAGTACGGAGATATGGAACCCGATACGGAAAATAAAAGAAACGGTGCACAGTTTCGGCTGGTATATGCGGAAATATGTCAGGGAAACAAAAGCCAAAGGCGCTATTCCTATCATTTGCTCATTAGTGCCGAGAAATAACTGGAAAGACGGCAAAGTGAACCGGTCATCAGATTCATGGGCATTATGGGCAAAGCAGGTTGCTGAACAGGAAGATGCTTTTTATATTGAACTCAATGGACTCGTTGCTGATAAATATGATGAAATGGGACAGGCTGTGGTGAAACAATTTTTCCAGGCTGACAATACGCACACTAACGCCGATGGTGCAAAGTTGAATGCGGAAATTGTAGCCAATGAGTTAAAGAGGATCAATCCTGCTAAGATCAAAAGATACATGAACTAAGGCCGATGAAACGATTGCAATTGAAAACAGGCTGGATAAGTTTAGCCATATTATTACCGTCATTACTATTTTCTCAGAAGATAGACAGGAAGGCGGTGGTGCAGCGGCATAATGTGGCTGTAGCAAAGATCGATTCGCTTTCTTCTCTCTCTGTTGGTAACGGCAATTTTGCTTTTACAGTTGACGCGACAGGTATGCAAAGCTTTCCTGATGCTTATGCAAAAGGAGTTCCGTTGGGAACACAATCAGTTTGGGGATGGCATAGTTTTCCCAATACAGAGAAGCTGGGAATTGAAGAAGCGCAAAAAACCTATGATTTGGAAGGAAGAAAAATTTCTTACACGGTTCAGCCCAAAGAACCGGAGAGAGCCAGGAAAGCAGTTGAATATTTTCGTGTCAACCCGCATCGCCTGCAATTGGGAAACATTGGGATGGAGATAAAAAAGAAAGATGGTTCGTTAGCAACAGCAGGGGATATCGAAAATATTAGCCAGACATTGGATCTATGGACAGGTGTTATCAGCAGCACATTCACAGTTGAGGGAACTCCTGTTAAGGTATTAACAGTTTGCCATCAGCAAAAAGATATTTTAGGCTTTAAGATCGAATCTCCTCTTATTAGTAGTGGACGCATTTTTATTCGTATCAGGTTCCCCTACCCAAATGGTCAATGGAAGGATGTTGGTAATAATTGGAATGATGCAATCGATGGTAATTCATTTCTTGAAAAATGTTATGGCGGTTATATTATCCATCGCAGGTTAGACTCAGCAAAACATAATCTCAGCCTTTCATGGCAAACCCCAGCCGTTGATAGCACAGTTAATAAGAACTATTTTTTATTTAAACCTGTCGGGAATACATCGGGTCTATGTGAATTTACATGCAGCTTTAATAAAAACGAAACCGGGTTTAATAGTATCAAATTCTCTGAGTTGTTAGGGAACAGTATTAAATCGTGGCAGAAATTCTGGCTTAGCGGAGGAGCAATTGATTTTTCACAGGTAAAAGATAAAAGAGCATTTGAAATTGAAAGAAGAGCAATTTTGTCTCAATACCTTACAAAAATCCAATGCTCATCTGATTTTCCACCACAGGAAACCGGGTTGACATATAACAGTTGGTATGGCAAGCCGCATTTGGAAATGCATTGGTGGCATGCGGTTCATTTTGCACAATGGGGCAGACCCGAACTGATGGAGAAAAGTTTGGACTGGTATT
>DASVNY010000447.1:0-6872 GCA_036383615.1 Chitinophagaceae bacterium | reverse complement strand
AGGTAATAACCTTTCACGATCTCATCCACTACTTTTCCTTTTAAATTTTCAGCGGGGGCAGGAATTTCCGTTATAGCTTCATGCAGGTCGGCATTGAATTCCTTGTTTACTGTTTCCATTGCTTTCACCCCCCTTGCCTGCAACGTGTTCCTTAATTTATTAAACACCAGCATCACCCCTTCTTTAATGGCTGCGGCATCCTCACTTGTTTCTAATTGTTTTTGCGCCCTGTCGCAATCATCCAGCACATCGAGCAATTCAGTGATAACATCCTTACCGGCTGTTTGTATCAAATCGATCCTTTCTTTGGCACTGCGACGTTTAAAATTGTCGAACTCGGCCACTTTACGGAGATATTTATCCTTTAGCTCTTCCACTTCCGCTCTTGCCTTTTCCAGCTCAGATTCCTCCACCGGTTCATTCAAATGTGTTGTGCCACTGAGGTTTTCATCGGTGTTAATGTCGTAACCCATCTCGTTTTCAGGAGTATTATCTTTCGCCTTCTTATCCTTTTCTGTCATTTTGTATCAAATTGTCTGCAAAGGTAAGGCAGTCAAGAATACTGCCAACGGGCTTTTCGGAGACAAATTGGCCGGTACATCAGCACACAGATGACACGGATCAAACGGATAAACACAGATTTTTTTTGACTTGTAGGTAACTGACCAGGATCTATCCGTGAAAATCCGTTTGATCCGTGTCATCTGTGTTCCTACCTTGCAGCCCTTTATGAATAAAGTTTTCCTGAAAAGAAAGATATCGCCCCGTGTTGCCAACGGCCATCCCTGGATATTTAACAATGAAGTTGATTCCGTGCAGGATCCCGCCGGCACTTCAGTAATAGATACCATAGAAGCCGGGAGCACCGTAGAAGTTTTCTCCCATGATAAAAAATTTGTTGGCAAAGGATATATTAATCCCAAGTCGCAAATACTGGTTCGGTTGCTCACCAGGGATAAGAAAGATGAGATCAACGAACAGTTTTTCCATGACCGGATCGCACAATGCTGGGAATACAGGAAAAAGATCGGCTATATCGAAAATTGCCGTTTGGTGTTTGGCGAAGCGGATTCATTGCCGCAAATGATCATTGATAAATTCAACGACTATTTCGTGATCCAAACATTAGCCTATGGCATGGATGTATGGAAACCTGCGATCGTGGCTGCCTTAAATAAAATCTTCAAGCCAAAAGGGATCTTTGAACGCAATGATGTGCCGGTAAGAGAACTGGAAGGATTGCCACAACAAAAAGGGTTTCTCTCTGCGCCCTTCGACACAAAGATCATCATCAATGAAAATGGATTGAAGTTTCATGTTGATATTGAGAACGGTCAAAAGACCGGCTATTTTTTAGATCAGCAGGATAATCGCCGGGCCATTCAGCATATTGTCAAAGGAGCCGATGTGCTCGGAGCTTTTACCTATACAGGCACCTTTGAAATCCATGCGGCTCACTATGGCGCAAAATCAGTTTTAGGATTGGATATTTCTGAGAATGCAGTTCAGCAGGCCAATAAAAACGCGGCATTGAATGGCCTGGAAAATATTTGTCGTTTTGAAACGGCCAATGCCTTTGATGTGTTAAAACAATGGGGCAAAGAAGGAAAGCAATATGATGTGGTGATGCTTGATCCGCCTGCATTCACCAAAAGCAGGGAAACAATTCAAAAGGCTATCACCGGTTATAAAGAGATCAACCTGCGGGGAATGAAATTGGTGAAGCCAGGTGGTTTCCTCGTAACATCATCCTGTACCAATCTTGTGGACCCGGAATTATTCTTAAGCATCATCGATATGGCAGCTAAAGATGCAAGAAGAAAGATCAGGCAGGTTTGCTTCCAGGCACAGGCAGCAGATCATCCTATTATCTGGAATTTAGAGAATACACAATACCTGAAATTTTTAATCGTACAGGTGCAGTAAAAAAATAAAAGGGAAATTATTTAGAGACCTGGAATTTTCCGGACTTAAGCAATTTGCCGGATTGATCTCTCAGGTGATAGATATAAACACCCCTGTTAAATTCAGCGAGATCGATAGTTGTCTTTTCATTCACATTCTGTGTTTCATACATCTTGCTTCCGAGGAAACTAAATACCTGGATAGAAAGTCCTTTTTCGAAGCCTTTTTGAAAATCAATGGTGATATATGAAGTAGCCGGGTTGGGATATAAGCGTAATACCTTATCGCCCTGATCGGGTAATGAAGTTTTTGACACCTGACCTTGCGAGGTGATGGCTGTCAACAGAATAATGGATATTATGGGTAGAATTCGCTTCAACGAAACAAATTTACTTTTATTTTTCAATTATAGAGTCTTTTTTTGACTTATGCAAAGTATTTGCCGCAAGAAAACTACGTTTTTTAAATCGCTGAAAATCAAAGCCCTTATAAATTAATTTAACTGTTTTTTTAGCTAAGCCCTGACAAAACCTGGTGAATAGCCTCAAAATCGGGAACATGTCCCGCATTCTCCAAAACCTCTGCATACCTCACAATGCCCTCTTTGTCTATCACAAATGCCGATCTTTTCGATACTCCCCGCATATTATAGCCAAACATGTCATACAAAGAACCATAAGCGGTGGATGCATCTTTATTAAAATCACTCAATAATGCAAAGTTCAGCCCCTGCTCCTCCTTAAATTTTGCCAGCGTATGTAATGAATCAACCGAAATGCCAAAAACCTCCGCATTGCTGTTATTATAGAAGCTGATGCTATCCCTCACTGCGCATAGCTCTTTGGTGCAGGTGGTGGTGAACGCCAACGGAAAGAACAACAACAAAACATTCTTTCCTTTTTGCTCAGAAAGTGTCACCTGCTTTTTATCACTGCTATACAAATTAAAATCCGGTGCTTGCTGGCCAACTTCAATCTTCATGTTCTTGCTGTTTTCAAAAGAAACAAAGAACAGCCAAAATGGTTATAGAATAAATTCTTTTTTAGAATCTCGGGCAAAGTACGGAGTTCAGTGAGGACCTGTCCAGTTTTTTGGAGAACCCGATATAAGAAACCGAAAGCTCAACACCTCCGCGACCATAACTTGATGGTTTAAGTTTTGAAACATTCACATCATAGCTGATAGCAACTGAGAATGGGGCATAATCAATTTTTACAACCGGTATCAATGCGTCGTTCCAACGCATAAAAGCTCCGGCATGCAGCGTATAAGCAGGATTATCAGGGTCACCTCCTATTTTCAAACCGTATAATCCGCCGGCTACCGTTTCAGCATATGAACCCTGTCGTGAATGATCGGCTTGTAATGTTATATACGCATAATCAGATACGCCAAAATGCACCCCCCCGGAAAAAACCCATTTTGGATTGAGTTCAATATTGGCATTGCGATAAAATGAATTTTGCGGACGATTAAAATGATGATAAGCCACACCGAGATAAAAATTATTATCGGGGTTGTCATTCAGATCGGCATTATAGCTAAGGCCCGCGCTCCCATCTGCATATAAGTACGTTGCTTTATCAAATGTTTCTCCATCACCCAGGCCATCATACTGTGAGTTGGTTGTCATTTTGGATCGGTCGAACCTTCTTTGCACCATGCCGCCCATAAAACCTACCGAGAGATAGCGGTTGCGATCATTACTCAACGATTTATGATAGTTGACAGCAGGAAGAATATGAGTAGATGTCCAGCCAATAGTGCCTGCCCTGTCATACAACAGTTGCATTCCAACCGTAATAAAATCATTTGCTTTACCAATTGGCATTTTATACTCACCATTCAGCGATCCCGTTTTATACGCATTGGTCACACTATTCCATTGATCCCTGTAAACCGCTTGCAAACGGATATCTCCTTTATAAATGCCGGCCAGTGATGGATTACGTAACAGTGGTGCTTCAAAGAATTGAGAGAAATGAATATCCTGTGCCAGCATTGTGTGGCTTGCTACCAGGAACAATATGATAAGTCTATTTTTCATTTCATCCTTCTTATTGAATAAGAGCGATATTGCCCGCGTATTTTATTAATTCACCATTATTGCAAATGATCTCCACCTGATATACATATACACCAGCCTGTCCTTTTTTTCCTTTGTATGACCCATCCCATCCAAACGCCGCATTATTGACAGGAAATTCTCTTTTTTCAAAAACTATTTCACCCCAGCGATTAAATATCCGCATCACCTTTACCCGAAACAGGCCTGTACCTCTTAAATAAAAAACATCATTGCTTCCATCACCATTCGGAGAAAAAGTATTGGGCACAAAAAAGTTTTGTGCCGCGCATGCCACCTGCACGGTTATTTCACCCGAATTTTTACAACCAAACCTGTCCTCCACCTGCACCACATACCGTGTAGTAAATTGAGGGCTGGCTACAGGTGTCATGCAATTACTGCAATCGAGATCCTGCGGCGGCAGCCAATTATAGTTAGCGATCGGGCCCATATAATTCATGTTCAATGAAGCAGAGCCCCCGGAAAGGATCTCTATCGGGTTCGCCACAGCAACATCTGTGGGCAATGGCACCACATTGATCACATGGGTGGCAGTATCGGAACAGCTTAATTTGTTTGTGGCTATCAGCGTTACTGTATAATTACCTGTAGCAGGATAAACCACAGTTGCATTTTGTAATTGATTACCATTTCCAACACTCCATCGCCAGGTGATGGTCGAGTCGGGTTGTGCCAGCACTCCATTTAATATTGCTGAACTATTAATACAGATCGTATCCTTTCCCGTTATACTTAACTGCGGGGTCGGGTACAGCCGGATAGTATCCGTATAAGAACTAGTGCACTGATTTTGAGTTGTAACAGTAAGCCTCACAATATAAGTTCCGGCCCCAGTAAATACATGTGAAGGCTCCTGTGCCCCACTTGTGTTGCCATCACCAAAATCCCATACAGTTGAAATGATCGGGTCATTATTCAGTGTATAGTTCATAAAGAACACTTCGCCCTGGTCGCAAAATTCTTTTTTATTGGTCCCAAAAAGTGGGATAGCACCATATACATGAATATTTTCTCCGTAATGAACCGCATCGCAACCAAATTTGTCGGAAACAATAATATACGGTGTATATACTCCGGGTGAGCTATAGGTATGCGTAAGCGTAGTTTGTTGTGATGAGTCTATAGCGCCATCACCAAAATAGAATTTAAACCTGAACCCCGGTAACGTAGTAAGTGTAAAATCAGTAGTGATAGTATTACAGGCAGTAAGTGGAGAGGCAAGAACCTGCATATCGGTGGCCGGATCATAAACCTGCACGGTCGCATCAGCAGAATCAATACATCCGCCGGCTCCTGTTAAATAAAGTTTGGGCGTGAATGTTCCATAAGCATTATAAAAGTGAGAGGGGTTTTGCGCAAAACTTGTTCCGCCATCTCCAAAATCCCAATAAAAATTTTGATAGTCAGCTCCCATGAAATTGAAAGAGGTAACTAAAGGAATACAAACACCAACACTATCAATCATACTGAATGCGGGCCGTGGGGTCCGGATCTTTATGTATTGGTTTTTTGTTACCGAATCCTGGCAACCTACCATATCACTGATAACCAATTTTACAGTATAATCATTATTTCCTGCGGGGTAGGAATGTGTGGGATTTTGTAAGGTGGATGTTCCCCCATCACCAAAATACCAGGTGTATGTCAAGCCGGAACCACTTGATGTGTCTATAAATTGCAGTGGACTCGCCGGGCAATAAATAGTATCAGCTTTGAAAGCAGCATCTGGTTGTGTAATTACTACTGCATTAGGAAGCGTTATTGTATCTGCACAGGCTACCGTACTTCTTATCATCAGGCTCACTGAATAACTACCGGTTTGAGCATAAGTATGATTAAATGGCGGGCTTGTATAAGTTTGTTGATTGCCGTCGCCATAATTCCAGGTCCATTGAGTTACTGCTCCTGCAGGAGTGGAAAGATCGGTAAACCCGATATTACTGTTTACGCATCCTCCGGGGCCATCCGGTGCAAAATTGGCAACCGGTCCGCTAACAGTAATAAAGTTGGTCATCGTTTGCGTGTTCATACAGCCATTGATATCTTCTATTGTCAGCGTAACATTATAAGTGCCATAGGCCGGCAAACTGTATTGAATATTCCGCGATGTATCGCTGATGGTCGCTGCACCAATTGACCAGGTATAATCTTTAATATTGGCAGCAGTACTATTAATAGCCGACAAGGTGAACACTTCACTTTTACAAACAGGATTCTTACTAATATTAAAATCAGCCGGTTCATTGGCAATGATTATATCTTTTGTAGTTTGATAAGAACAGGGGCCATTGGTTACGATCAGTGTGGCTGTATAGGTTCCAATCGCGGGATAGGTAAAAGTGGGTGGCACGGTTCCGAAAAAAACTGTGTTGGCAGGATCACCCATTCTCCATTCATAGGTAACGGGGCCATACACGGGGCTGGCTAAAGAACTATCGAGGAAGGTCACCTGCGTCCTGTTACTGCAATCTAACCTGTATCCGAATTTTGCAACGGGTGGAAGTATCTGTATAGACTTAAAGGCCGTATCGGCACATCCATTATTGCTAACCACCAGGCTAACAATAAGAGCACCCGTATCTACATACACATGTTGTGGGTTTTGCTGAACCGATTTACTGTCGTCGCCAAAATCCCAGTACCATTGCACAAAAGCACCAGGTGTGGTTACAGAAAGATCGGTAAACTGAACGGGTGAGCTGGCGCAAAAATTATTCGGCACAAAACTGAAATTGACGGTGGGTGGAGTGCCCGTTCTCACTGCGTTAGGCACTGTTACGGTTCTTACACAACCACTTTGTGAGGTCACCGTAAGCGTGACGTTATAGTTACCAGCAGCATTATAAGTATGTGTCGGAAATTGCGTGTTGTAAATGGC
>DASVNY010000446.1:0-3042 GCA_036383615.1 Chitinophagaceae bacterium | reverse complement strand
AATACTTCGGGTCCTTCAATTCAACCTGTTGTTTGAAATAAACATCTTTGAGGTCTGTATAATAATAACCTTCGCGGCTGGTCACCACCGTTTGTTTATTGACAACCTTTCCGCCATGTTTATAGATGCCGATCTTGGTTTCTACGTCATACTCGAGATCAGGTGTGGTGAGTGTTCCTGTTCCGTCGGTCAGTTTTACATTTCCATCGAGGTAAGCGTATTTTCTTTTGCTATAATAAATAAGGTGATTGGAATAAACATTGGCCGTATCCGAGTCATTGATATGAACATTGCCCCATGCCTCGAATGTGTTTGCATTGTTATTGATAACACAGCTATCACAATCAAAAAGTGTTTTGCCCTGTTTCAATCTTACGGCACCGGCAAGAATTTGCAATTGTGTTGAATCATCAATCTTCCTGAATTCAAGTTTGCGTGCCTGTAATATCTCAACAGTTACCATTGTATCCGAAGCGGCTGTTGCAGTGGTTTTAGGAGCCAATACCGGCACCTGAGCATGTAATACATTGCCGTTGATCAGCAAACCTGCCAACAAAAAACTCAAAAATATTCTCATGCCGTTCATTAGTTACCTCCGGGTGGGGGTGGGAGTGTATCTTTTTTCGCTGGCGAAGTTATTGGCCCTTTCTTATCTTTTTTCCCAAAGACGGATATATTAACGTAGCGTTTGGGATTGGTGCGGAGATCATCCATTAATATTTCAGCGCAGAGGATGGCATCCCAAACCTTATTATAAAGTTGTTTATCATTCAGCAATGCGCCGAGGGTTCCATCGGTGCTGTTCACTTTCGTTACTAATCCTTTTAACTGGTTCACGGCAGCACTAAGCGAATCGATAGTAGGTTGAATCTCGAGCGCCGCTAATTTTTCCGAAGCTTTTTTTGCATTAGCGATAGTTGCCGTTATGCTATCATTGTTTTTTTTCAGGTTAGCAGTGATCGATTCTGCATTGCCCAGTGTTCTTGACAAGGTACTATTCTGATCGTCCAGCAAATTCGATAACGAATGGCTGGCGTTATTTAAGTTGGCAAGTGTTTGGGTCAGGTTTCGTCTTGCATCTTCTGTAAAAACACTATTGATACCGCTTAATGTTCCCTTTAAAGAATCAAGTACATCTTTCACCCGTGCAAGGGTGGGGTTAAGCTGCGCTTTCACATCACCAAGGATACCCGTTTCCTGTCTTGTTTGTAAAGTATCGCCTGGTTTGATAAGTTCAGTCGAGTTACCTCTTTCGATAACAATAAAAGAAGAGCCAACAAGACTGGAAGAAATATAGGCGATCGAGTTTTTGGGTATATTAACTTCTCTTGTGAGGTTGATGGTTACAACAATGCCGCTTACATCTTTATCTCTTTCTTTTTTATCATACACGGTACCGATAGGAAGACCGTTGATCTTTACTTCATTTGATTTTTCAAGCGTGCCAAGATCAGTAAACACCGCATAGATCTTTTTGCTGCGGTTAAAAATGTCTTTGCCCTTTAAAAAATTAAAACCAACAATAAGAAGGGTTAGAGCAGTTATAGTAAGAATGCCGACTTTGGTTTCATTGCTGATCTTCATGCGATTGCTTTTTCAGAAGGCAGCATCATCTGCCTGTAAACAGGCCCCAAATTAGCTAAATATTTTTAAACGAATGATTACGAACTATATTGGATAGGGCATCAGTTTGATATGGAGAAGAGTTTTTCACGTCCAAATGGCAGAAAAAAAACGATAATTCTCCGTGTTTTTCACTTGGTCTTGTTTGAGATGCGATACTATATTTATGATGATTAATTAATCAGGCTCCTATGATAACTATTGAGTGAAGTCGGCAGATGTTGCTGATAAGGAGAGTATTTCTTTGATAAGAAATGGCAGGTGGTGGTGGGGGAGGCGCTGGCCGTGGGAGGGCCCAGCACTGGGCCAAATACTGCCCAAAATCTAAAACCCAAAGCTGTCTGTCGGGTGATACACTATCTTTTATTGATCAAAATCCCTTAGGTTTTGTTTCATCTTTTACAGGCTGTTTTGCTTCCGCGCCGGCGATATAAGCCCTTAAAGCATTCATGATATTTTCAACCATCATTGCCTGGCCCTTTTCGCTGTTGAGATATTCCTCTTCTTCTTTATTAGTAATAAAACCAAGCTCAATCAAAATGCTTGGCATACCAGTGGCCTGTAATACCCAAATACCTTTATCATTTCTTTGTTTTACACCGCGGCTGATACGTGAAGAATCTGAAAATTGTTTTTCTACCAATGTTGCCAGCGTCAGGCTCTTTCTGAAATAATTTAAGGTATAGATCAGCATCCTTGCCTTTTCTGCAGGATCAGAAGGGTCAGGAAGTTCAAGCGTGGAAGTAGAATCAATCTCTCCAAAGTAGTCATGATTATGTTGCATGGAATTTATCTTGGCCTCATTCTTATTCACGGCCCATATATAAGTTTCCGTGCCTCTTACTTTATTTTCCACCCATACATTCTGATAGATCTTTGCCTTATACGCAACTTTCTTTCCTTTCTTATTCTTTTTATACCTCGTTTCTGTTCCTATCACCTGTCGCTGGTACCAGCCCCCCGGTTTTCTTCCCGCAGAGTTACAGTGAATAGCAATGAAGAGGTCGCCGCCTGATTCGTTAGCAAGCGTGGCACGGTAGCGGTTAGCCGCATCAACATTGGATTTATTACCGGCAATAACATCAGTGGTACGGGTAAACACCTGTTTGATATCAGGAAATTCTTTTGCCAGCGCTTTACCCAGTTTCAGGGCAACAGCCAAACTTACTTCTGCTTCGGTAGAGGTCAACCCCTTTGCTCCCGGATCAATACCCCCATGCCCGGGATCAATGATCACGGTGCGAACATTTTTTTTCGCCGGTCCCTGTGTATAAGCCGTATTGGTAAAAAAGGAAAATGAAAAAAGGAATAACGCTGAAAATAGATTTTTCATCAGAGGGATTGGGTTAGTTAGCAAATGGGTTAAGCTTGTGACAGTGAAGTTATGCCAAAGTAGAATATTTTTTTGATCTTAAAATC
>DASVNY010000445.1:0-6784 GCA_036383615.1 Chitinophagaceae bacterium | reverse complement strand
GCTTATAAAGCAAAGTTTAACTATCGCCAGCCCGGCGCAACGGCGGCTGATACGATCGCGTTTAATAATATCAAGGACCATCTTAAACCGCTTAGCGAAGAATCGTTGCGTTTTTACCGCAATCAATACCGCCGTGATATTGATTATGCGGTGATCTTCTTTATTGTGATGTGGGGATTGAATGTTGTTGATGCCACTGTGGATGCTCACTTAAAAAGTTTTGATGTTAGTCCCGACCTGAGCCTGAAGATCAAACCGGGTTATAGTGAAATGGCACGCACCAACGGATTGAGTCTTGTTCTTTCATTGAAAGATAAACAGGCCAGGTAAGCTCTCCTATTACTATCTTCACGGCTCAAATAGCTGCTATGAAGATCGCCTTAATTGGTTATGGAAAAATGGGTAAAGCCATTGAAGAGATCGCTGTTCAACGGGGTCATACTGTTGTATTAAAAATTGACGAACACAATCTTGCCGATTTTAATAAGAACAATATCGCCAAAGCAGATGTTGCTATTGAGTTCACCTCTCCGCATAGTGCTTTGGAAAATATCAAACAATTGATCGGGTTTGGCATTCCTGTTATCTGCGGCTCCACCGGCTGGACAGAACAGATCGATGCAATAAATAAGCTCGTAAATGAAAACAACGGCGCTTTTTTATATGCGAGCAACTTCAGTGTTGGCGTAAATATTTTTTTCGAGGTGAATAAAAGACTTGCCGCTTTAATGTCGCCGCATAAAGAGTATGAAGTGATCCTTGAGGAAACGCATCATACAGAAAAGAAGGATGCCCCAAGCGGCACCGCAATCAGTTTAGCCGAACAGGTATTGCAGGAGATCAAAAGAAAAAAACAATGGGTAAACGAGCTTAGCGATAATCCCGAGGATCTTGAAATAATCAGCCAGCGCATTGACCCAGCCCCGGGCACACATAGTGTGAAATATTCTTCTGCTGTTGATAGTATTGAGATCGTACACACCGCTCATAACCGAAAAGGCTTTGCTCTTGGCGCAGTTGTAGCAGCTGAGTTTATTCATGATAAAAAAGGTATCTTCAGTATGAAAGAGGTGTTAGGACTTTGATAACATCGCTTTTAAAAACTCAAATAACCATCGTTTAACAGCCACCAACCCACCAGCGATGAAAAGAATACTTATTTTTTTCTGTAGCCTATTATTTATCTATACAGCAACAGCACAAACAGCACCAAAATCCAGCAGAGCCACCGATAGCCTGGAGAAATTAATACCCGTTCAAAGAGACAGCGCCCTCGTGGGCACTTACAATGAACTTACCTGGGAGTTTCGATTGCTTGACCGTGACAAAGCTATTCAATACGGTAACGAGGCCATTGAACTGGCCGGCAAGTTGAAATTTTACCGCGGCATGGCGCAGGCCTACAACGACCTTGGCATTATTTATTTTGATATGGAAAATTATGATACGGCCATTGCTCTGTATAGCAAGGCTGTGTCAATGCGAAAAGAGATGAATGATGAATTGGGCATTGCCAAATTATATAATAAGATCGGTATCGTTTATCAAAAGCAGGGATCTTTTGCCAAAGCATTGGACTATCAACTGCAGGCATTACCCATTTTTGAAAAATTCAAGAATGATATTGGCGTTTCTTATTCCCTCAATAATATCGGCATACTGAACCAGAATCTTGGCAGGTATGATGAAGCCATTCACTACCAGCAGCGTTCCATTGCCATCAAAGAGAAGATCGGAGATAAAACTGGGCTCGCCGGCTCCTTTGTAAATCTTGCCAATATCTACCTGATCAATAAAGATTATAAACAATCAGAAACATACTATCAAAAAGCAATTGATATCGCAAGAACACTTGGTGACAAAGAATATCTTTCCAATGCCCTGAACAATCTCGGCAATCAATACCAGCAAACAAAGGCGTATGATAAAGCCATCCCGCTGATCAATGAATCTTACCAGCTAAGAAACGAACTTGGCGACAGTAAAGGAATGGCCAGTTGTCTCAACAATCTTGGGATCATTTACACCGCTAAAAAAATGTATGACAGCGCTGGTTATTTCCTGAACAAGGGTATCAGCATTGCTACCAAAGCGGTTAATGGAAAACCGGAAGCAAACAAACTTTACCTGAGCGCTTCTGCATTGTATGAGCAACAGAACAATCATACAAAGGCTCTCGAGATGTATAAGCTTTATGCCAATACAAAAGATTCGCTTTTTACAGAGGACCTGTCACAACAGTTTGCAGAACTGGAAACCCGCTATCAAACACTCGAAAAAGAGAAAACCATCCAGCAACAGGATTTTGCCCTGCGTCAAAAAAATTACTGGATCGCTGGTATCAGCGGGTTATTGATATTAGGAGGATTGCTTGGTTATTCTTATTACCGTCGTCATAAGCTGAAACAGGAAGCACACCTGCAGGCAGCAATGATGAAACAGCAGGAACTGTCAACCAAAGCCGTGATAGAAGCCGAAGAAGAAGAAAGGAAACGTATCGCCCGTGACCTGCATGATGGTGTTGGGCAAATGATGAGCGCCGCGAAGATGAACCTGTCGGCATTTGAATCGGAAATCAAGTTTGATAACCCCTGGCAAAAACTCTCGCTTGAAAAGATCATCAGCCTGGTTGATGAAAGCTGTAAAGAAGTGAGAAGTGTTTCGCACAATATGATGCCGAATGCCCTGCTCAAGAGCAGTCTTAGTTCTGCCGTGCAGGACTTTTTGGAAAAGCTCGATAAAAAATCATTGAAAGTACATCTCTACACAGAAGGGCTCGATCAGCGTTTGGATGCCAACGTAGAAACCGTTTTGTACAGGGTGATCCAGGAATGCGTGAACAATGTGATCAAACATGCCGGTGCTGACAGTCTTGACATTTCAGTGGTCCGGGATGCCGACGGCATCAGCGCCACTATTGAAGATAACGGCAAAGGCTTTGACATCACGGATAAAGAGAAATTTGAAGGTATCGGGCTGAAAAATATCAAAACACGTATCGGCTACCTCAAAGGAACAGTAGATTTTGATTCCGCCCAGGGAAGAGGCACAGTTGTGGCTTTACACGTTCCGCTTTAGGCCATTGCCTGTTGCGTATTGCCTGTTGCCTATTGCTTATTGACTATTAACAATTCTCCAACTGTAATGACAAACTATATCGCATCCATCCACCGGTTAAGTTTTTGCTCTTATTGACTTACCCAAACCGATTTTATAGTATTTTCAAGCCGCCGCACATGAAACCCGCTAAGATCACCCTTGCTATGGTTGACGATCACCAGATCGTTATTGATGGACTGATGTCTTTATTAAAAGGGCATGACAATTTTCGTCTTGCTTTTGCCAGCACCGATCCAACAGAAGTGATGAAAAAACTGGAGCAGGCACCTGTTGATATTTTACTCACGGATGTAATGATGCCCGTTCTTCCAGGCAATCAACTCGCCAAAGAAGTAAAACAAAAATTCCCCTCAGTTAAAATAATGGCTCTTTCCATGAGTGGACAAGGCGATCTGGTAAATGAAATGATCAATGATGCTGATATATCCGGTTATGTGCTGAAGAATATCGGCAAACAGGAACTCGTAAAAGCTTTGGAAAAGATCGCTGGGGGTGGAATTTATTTTAGTGAAGAAGTGATCGCAGAGCTTCAGCGCAGCAGCCAGCGAAAAAAGGAATCAGCGGAAGCGCATCTCACCGATCGTGAAATAGAGATCATTCGCCTGATCGAAAAAGAATATAATAACAAGCAGATCGCCGAAGCATTGTTTATCAGTGAACGGACAGTAGAAACCCACCGCAAGAATATTTTCCGCAAAACCAACACCAATTCGGTGATCGGATTGGTGAAGTATGCTTATGAGCATAAGCTGATCTAAGCAATAATATGATATGAGGTCAAACGCAAAACAATTGAGCAAATTGATCAGCTATTGGCTTCGGCATCATCCTGAAGATGGAGACCTGGTCATTGATGATTTTGGGTGGACCTCCACTGATCAATTGCTTGAAGCATTAAGTAAGAGAAACTTTACAATTCAGTTGGATGAGTTGGTTCAGCTAAGCAAGGATTTTGATAAGATCCGTTGGGAAATTGACCTGGGTAAAAACAGGATAAGAGCTACACACGGACATTCTATCCCGGTGATTTTGGAAGATAAAGCACAATCCCCTCCCGCTGAACTTTATCATGGCAGTCACATCGGAGCCATACAATCAATAGCTGAAAAAGGTTTATCCGTGATGAGCAGGCAGTTTGTACACCTGTCGGCAACTGTTGAAACCGCTATCAGCGTTGGAAGCAGGCATGGCAAACCAATCATTATTGAGATCAATACTAAGCAACTGGTCAGTGATGGCTGGGTGTTTTATCAGACAAGTGATAATGTTTGGCTGACCACCAATATTCCTGCAAAATACTTAAGCTTTGGCGCATGGTGTCCTGTTAACGAAACGAATGAATCCCTTTTGAAAGAACTCAGTAGGGAGATCGGAAACAGGAAGTCACATTTTCTTTATCACTCATTGCAAAAAATTAAAGCAGTATGGCAATCCGGGGCGTCTGATGACGTTTTATTCCAGAACCAGGAAACCGGTGAATGCCATGTTGTTCATTTAACTTATACAAAAAGGGAACAGGAAGTAGATGGATGGCCTCATATCGAAAGATTTGAAACGATAAACGAATGGTTTGCGAAGGGGCTTTGGGATGATCAACAATACTTTTATGATTTAAAATGAAGACTCTCCTATTCATACTATTTCCCATATTCATTTTAAGCAATTCAGCTACAGCCCAACGAATCAATCGCCGTATCAGCGATCAAGAGATAAAAAATCGGCAGGATCAGATTCGCAGGGAAGACAGCCTTGATGGACTATTAATAGATGATCAGCTTTTAAAAGCTATTACAGATACCATTCCGATAGAATCGACTGACGAGAGTTCTGGTTGGCGGGATATGAAAACAGTCACCTATTATATTGATAGCCTCAATATTTTAAGAAGGATTTCTTTTAGAGATGGAAGAGCCGGCTCCTACTATTTTTATTTCGATGGGACTCATCTTAAAAAAGTTCGTGTTTCTAAACCTTCCTCTACCTACCAGACTTATTATTACACTGCAGAAGAAAATAGCTATACAGTTCTGCAAATAGAACAGATGGAAACACAATACGTGAATCGTAAGGAGTTTTATTACATGCTGAAACTGGCCAGGGGTTTTAAAGAAAAACTAAAGACATTGCTGTGAGCATCCGGTTGGGCGATAAAGGCAATCTCCGCCCATGATCTCGCTGTGCCGGCAACTTATATAATTCTGTAACTTTAGTTCAACCAAAACCTTAACCATGACACAACCAACCGAACAACTACAGCGCAACAAACCGGACCGGCTGAGAGAAGCCGACAATGACCTGGTTTTTTCCTATCTCACTATGCGAAACCTTATCGGCATCAGTGGCATACTACTTCCCATCGTATTGTATTTCTTTACTCATCGCGGGGACGAGGATAAACGGATCGAACCTTCGATCAGTGATTATTATTATACCAGCCATGGCGATGTGCTTGTGGTATTATTAAGCGTGCTGGGAGTTTTTCTTTTCACGTATAAAGGTTATACCTGGATAGAAAAAGCATTGACGACTATTGCCGCTGTTTGCGCTATTGGCATTGGCTTTAGTCCCACTGCCACCAGCGCTGCCAATTCATTAAGCATTCATAAGGCAAGAGAAACGGTGCCGCAACTAGGCCCTCTCCCGGTGCATTTTATTTTCGCGGCAACATTCTTTATTGCAGTGGCGATCATTTCACTTAAGTTCTTTCCCAAAAAAGATAAACACAGTTTACTTCGTATCAATGGTAAGCTCACGCAAAAAGCTAAAAGGAACAGGACATATAAAATATGCGGGTGGACGATCCTTGCCTGTTTAACCGTGATGATCCTTTATTTCCTGGTTGAGCCAGCATTTGTAAAAGATTTTCCTGTCGTGTTAGTTTTTGAATCGATCGCTATCTGGGCCTTTGGTATTTCCTGGCTAACCAAGGGAGAAACACTCTGGCCCGATGGAGAACATTATATCAAGAAGGCATACAGGCAGGCAAAAGCAACATTGGAACAAACTCAACAACCGGTGAGTAATTAAACTATGCATGCCCTCCAGGATATCATTGAACAAATAGAGCTTCACTCAGCAGAAGGCATTACAAGATGCTTTGCCGCGAACAGTATCAACCCTTCTTAAAAAAGCCTATGGCATCGATCATGTACCCGGCAACATTCCTAATGCCTATTTAAGAAAATAGCGTTGCTATAAAACAAAACTCCTTTCTCAATGAGAAAGGAGTTTTTTATTAGTCAGAGAGAGTTATCAATAACCAAGTTTCATTTCCACCCTGCGGTTCTTTTGACGACCAGCAGCGGTTTTATTATCAGCAACCGGCTGAGATTCGCCATAACCAGTTGATGTAAGACGGCTCTCATTTACGCCTTTGCTTACCAAATAAGCTTTTACAGAAGCGGCGCGGTTCTCACTTAATTTCTGGTTCAGTTCATCACTACCCACATTATCGGTATGTCCATCGATAGAAAGCTTTGTTTCAGGATTTTCAGCCATGATCTTCGCTACATCATCCAATCCTTTGAAAGAACGTTTGTCAAGCTTAGCGCTACCGGTAATAAAATAAATATTATCTGCCGCGTATTCAATTTTCTTTCTCACTTCTTCAGAAATAACAGGACAACCCTGGTTTTCTTTTACACCGGGAACAGTGGGACATTTA
>DASVNY010000444.1:0-3588 GCA_036383615.1 Chitinophagaceae bacterium | reverse complement strand
ATAAAGTCTTAAATCCCTACAATTCGAAAAAATTATTGTCTTAGCTTTATTTATTGGGATATGGTTAAAGCTTGCTATATTTTATTTTTCTTTTTCATGGCTGCCTGTACTTCCAATGGCAAAAACAAAGCTGTTATAACTGATACGGCAAGCAACAAACCCAAAGACACCCTGGTAAGTATTAAAGGTTTTTGGATAGATTCTTCTGAGATCAGTAGTAATGAATACCGTGAATACAAAGCCGATACATCTCAAAAAACAAAAGTGCCATGAGTAACTCTGCAACAAAGGAAGTACATGAAGTGAAGAAACCTGCAGTAATGCAGCACCTGAAGCTTTATAACAAGCAGGATGTTTTATCGCTTACAAAGCTGCGTCGTTTTGAAACAAAGCTGGGTGAAAGGCTGCAGGTATTGCATGATGTGAACGATATAGAAAGATCGTTAAGGGAATCAACGGCTAAGTTTGTATTGTTTGGTATCCCGGAAGATCTTGGTGCAAAAGGAAATTATGGTATCGGTGGCACGGATACATTATGGATACCCTTCCTGCAAAGTTTCCTGAATATTCAAAGCAATGATTTTTTTGATGGCGGTGAAGTGTTGCTGATCGGTCATTTTGATTTTGGCGATGTGCAATACCTGATCGATACAACGGCAAGAAGCGTGGAAGAAAAGATAGAAGCCTATCGTCATGCGGTGAATACGATCGATGATGAAGTAGAGCACCTGGCAAAACTGATAACAGAAACAAAGAAAGTGCCCATCGCTATCGGTGGTGGACATAATAATTCTTATCCATTGATCAAAGGAGCCGCTAAAGGATGGTACAAAGCAGGGGTGATACCATTGGCGCAGATCAATTGTATCAATCTCGATGCACATGCCGATTATCGCCCCATGGAAGGCAGACATAGCGGTAATGCATTCCGTTATGCGGAAGAGGATGGTTATTTACAGAAATACTGCATCATCGGGCTTCATGAGAACTATCTCCCCCAAAACGTGTGGATGGATATTGTGAACAATCCTTTTATCGACTGCATTACGTTTGAAGATATTTATGTGCATGAAAAAAGAACATTCATGCAAGCCGTGGCACATGCAACAGGTTTTACAGAAGACACACTAAGCGGTATCGATCTTGATATTGATTGTATCGAACATACACTCAGCAGCGCTATGACACCTGTAGGTATTTTGCCCATTCATGCGCGGCAATACATTTCATTCACCGCTTCTGATTCGAAGCCGGCCTACCTGCATATTTGTGAAGGAGCAACAAGGTTATCTGATGGAAGAACGGATGCCACCAGTGGCAAATTGATTAGTTACCTGGTAAGTGATTTTGTGAAGGCGCTTTCCCTTTAATAAGAAAACACAGATATAAATTCTCAATACTCAATGTTCAACGCTCAATTGAAAATTGAATATTGAGAATTGAGCGTTGAACCTTTCCGGATCAAGTCAAAACACTGCGCTCTGCAATTTTACATCAGCCTTTGAAAATGCGGTGTTGTATCTTGACATCACTTTAGCGGCTTCTTCTTTCTTTTTGGCCGCAGATAAAGCCTGCCATAATCCAAAGAGCGCCCAGCCATTCTCATTATTATTTTTCAGATCATTGAGGAACACTTCTTTTGCTTCCGCATTTTTTCCGGCTTGTACCAATGCATTGCCGAGATAATGTTTGGGATTTAATAACCAATCCCTGGGTTCATTGTACACCATATTCTCTTCGATTGTTGCCGCTTACTGAAACGCGGCAATGGCCTCCTCATATTTCATCTCTTTTAAAGCAATTGATCCAAGCAGGATATTTTCGGCCACTCTTGCCCCATCTAAAGCAGGAGAAAAAGGAGTGAATGGAATAGCAAGACTACTGTCTTTCATCACCACCCTCAATTGCGCCAGTTCTCTTTTTGCATCGGAATACCTTAGGTTGGCAATAAGGGCCATCCCATGTCCGAAATGATACATCACATTGCTGAAAACATGTTTGTCTGCAGGCTTGGTCATGTTTTGCAATGCCTGCCAGTTGCCAAAACGCACATTGGTAAGAACAGGGGTGCTATGAATGTATTGGAGATAGCTTCCTAACGGTGCCGGCATATCCAAATAATCGGCCGGGATACTTTTGGCTGTCTTTTCTGCCGCTTTTATTGCCATGGCATTGTTACCCGCCATCATGGCGTTGTTGGCCTGCATGTGCACGTTATGTATCACATATAAGAAATCATTCCCGGCAACGGGTGCATACAAACCGGAATATTGCTGGTAACTGTTTAAGGCATCTTCATTAACAGAAACCCCTTTGTTATAATTCCCGGTTCGTAAATAAATATGCGAAGGCATATGAACCGTATGAGCGAGACCCGGTGTAAGCTTACCCAACCTGTCGGCGCTTGGTAATGCTTTTGCAAAAAAGGGCGAGGGCTCCATCACATGTATATAATAATGATTAGCGCCGGGGTGATCAGGAGCAATGGTCAGCAATTTTTCAAGCACAGATCTTATTTCAGGTGTCCATGGTTTGGGAGTGCCGTCGATGCTCCAAAGATCCCAGGGATGTTCAAGCATCATCGCATCGGCATATAAAGCCTGTACATCAGGATCTGAAGGAAATTGGTCATGCAGTTTTTTCATTTTAGCGGTATAGACTGCATTTAATTTTGCACGGTTAACATCAGCTGAATCGGCGGTATATCGCACGGACATCGCATCTATCAATCCTTTTTCAATTGCGGATCCATTTGAAGATTTGTTTATCGCATCACCCAGTGCTTTCAAAGCATCGGGAGAAGCCACATAACCAAGATCGTTGATATTGGGCCCATATGCCAATGCCTGTGCCCAATGAATCATAGCGCAATCGGGATCAAATTTTGCAGCTTTCTTGAAAGAAGCCATTGACTCGATAATATGAAAGCTGTAATACATATTGATGCCCTGGTTAAAATAGAACTGGGCGCTATCGTTTTTGGTGCTGATTTTCCATTTATAATTACCTGAACCTGGCATAGGAGGAATGTCTGCTTCTTCGAGATAATCCTTTAATGCTTCCCAATCGGGTCCGCAGCGAACGATATTCTTTTTTAAAGAAGTCTTTATTAGCTGGCCTGAAGAGAGCTTAGTCGTGTTATTAAAACTAAATGCCAGCAATAGAGCAGTAACAAATGCCAGTACGGTTAGCAGGAGCAGTCTTGCCTTCATGTTGCGTCTTTTAAGCGGCAAAAAGTTACGAAGAAACCTGCGTTTGGAGCGGGAAATAAAATGCAGCGTTTGATTTTTACGGTCAGACGGGGACCGTCAGACCGTGGTCAACCTGCGGATTTTTCTTCTAATTCTACGATCTTCTCAAATATTTTTTCGTATTCGGCATTAAGGGCGGACAATTCCGTTGTCGCTTTTTTATACGCGGTTTCTGTTTGAAGGAATTTTGATTTGTCGCCATATGTGCCAGGTGAAGCCAATGCAGCTTCCAACTGTTGTTGTTCTGCTTTAAGCTTTGCGATCTTTTCTTCTATTTGCTGAAATAATCTTTGTTGCTTCTGCAATTCCTTTTTTAATTCCTTATTTACCGGCGCTG
>DASVNY010000443.1:0-1570 GCA_036383615.1 Chitinophagaceae bacterium | reverse complement strand
TCAATTTTCCTTCAGTAGTATTAAATCCGTCTATCCCTTTATTGTTTATGATCCATAAAGTATTGCCAGCTGATTTATGCTTATCATAAACTATCTCAATGATACGGTCAAAGGGTGTCCGGGAAGAATCCAGGTTGAGGTAATTCCTGTATAACCTCTTCTTATTATCAAACCTGTCAAGCCCATTGGGAGTAACAACCCAGATCATACCATCAGGCCCGATCTCCATAGTATAAACATGATTGTAACCATGTCTTGTAAATTTTTCGGTCCGCGTATCAAACGAAAAAAGGCCATTGTAAAAATTAGTAAGCCATAACAACCCATCTTTATCCTCTGTTAAATGGAAATACCAGCCAGTTGAAATAGAGTTGCTATCACGCGGATCATAGGAATAGGATCGAAATGTATAACCGTCGTATCGGTTCAATGCATGATCGGTCATAACCCGTAGAAAGCCATTTTTGTCCTGTGCCATTGCCGACACTTCATTGCCATTCAGACCGTTTTCAGAATTAAAATACTCGATATGCTTAAATGGAAAAGTTTCACTGAAACTAACAGGTCCGCCCGGTTGAGAAAAGATAGTGGAACAGAAAAGAAATATGCTGCTGAAAGTATGGGCCGTTTTGGTGAACAGCGATGGCATATCATAAATGTAGCACTTTAGATCATTATGTATTACCCCCAGTTCAGGGGATGCCCCACTTTGAAAACACCCCTCTTCCGGTATTGCTATGGGCATTACACATCTGTAATTTTCAAGCTCCAAACATTAATCACTTTCTCTTAAACCTTAAATTATGAAACAACAAATTGGTAAGCTGCAGCTTAATAAAAAAACGATCCTTAATCTCCGTTCAGAGGAAAATATCCATGCGAACAATTATACAAAAGGACATTGCAACAGCCCCTCAGATACAGGATGCGGAACCAACCAGGGACATACCTGTAAAGCACAAAACACCTGCAACTATTATAGCTGTCGTTGCTCAAGAAAATGCTGATGCTGAGCAATTCCCTGAGCCCAAAAACCTTCATTATGAAAAGTTACTTGTGATCAAATAATGACAAGCAATCTATTTCACCTATTCGATCAGATCTGAATAAGCCCTCGCAGCATAATAAGTATATTTCTTTGACTCTCTTCTCGTGCCACAAAGAACAGAATGGATAAACCCATTTAGTTCCACCTGCTGCGTGTGATAAATCTTTTGATCAGGGTTTGTCTTGAAAAGAAATTGTATGTGCCGATTCTTACTCGCATAAACCACCAGGCTATCATCTTCCAGTTTTGAAAACTTAAAATCTTCGTACAGGTGTTTTAAGAAAAGCCTGCTCCGGTACCAGGTGCCGCCTGTTGCAGACACAACAGGTTTGCCATTGAATAAAGCAACACTATCATTATAAGCAAATACATTGAGCGATCCTCCGGCACTTAACCATTCTTTGAATTTTGGGTAATAACTACTGTCATATCCATAGTCACTATCCAAAAAACTAATGCGCTTTACCTGCACAGGGATTTTTTCAAATGAAGCGAGGTAACCAAAAATAAAACTTCCGCCCC
>DASVNY010000442.1:0-2204 GCA_036383615.1 Chitinophagaceae bacterium | reverse complement strand
GGTTGACAAACCTTATTTGAGTGAAGACAAATATGTTTCAAAAGATGAATTGGAGGCGCAGAACTTCACTAAAACTACTATCGATAATCAATTGCTCGCCGATACAACCAATTTCCGTGTGTTCAATGCCGGGCAGGAAAGATTCAGTGCAAGCGACTTCCGTGTTTCCACTTACCATAAAGCAATTGGCGGTTATCATCCTGCCAAGCTGCGTATTTACCAGGATGTGATCGAACGTTATCTCTCAGCCGGCACCAACCAGGAAGTGCTGAATATGCTGAATACAAAATATGTTCTTGCACAAAACCCACAAAATGGCCAGATGATGGTATTCACCAATGTTCCTTACGGGCCTGCGTGGCTGGTTAAACATGTTTCGTTGGTAAAAGATGATGCTGAGGAGTTACAGGCACTGGGTAAGACCAATTTAAAAGATACGGCAATAGTTCAAACGGCATTTTCAGCCAACGCTGCTCAACCGCAATGGGATTCTACAGCAACGATAAAGCTCAGCAAATTTGATAATGATGAAGTGGAATACAGCTTCAATGCTGGTGCTCCACAGTTTGCCGTCTTTAGTGAAGTGTATTATCCTTATGGCTGGAACGCATATATTGACGGGAAGAAAGCGGAATATGTAAAAACAAACTATGTTTTGCGTGGATTGTCAATTCCTGCAGGTTCGCACAATATCAAATTTGTATATGAGCCGGCTGTTTATAAAAAAGGAGTTACGATCGCTTATATAGGCTCATACCTGGTTGCTTTATTCTTCCTCGGAGGTCTCTTTATGCATTGGAGAGAATCAAAAAAGAAAAAGCAAGTCGCCTGATAAAGCCAGGCGGGCATGGAAAAGATACTGAGCATTATGTGGTATGAAGTGCTGCCGCCGGCGGTTTGGTCAACAAAAAAAACCGGATCATAAGAATGGCCGAAACGATCTCGTTGCTTATCATTACTTACAATCGTCCTGACGATCTGCTCGACCTGCTCAAAAGTCTCAGGATGCAAAAGGATGTTTCGGCGCTGAAAGAAGTGCTTGTCCTGAATAATGCCTCTACTGCTTCTTACAAAGTGGTTGAAGATTATATCTCCCAAAATCCTGACCTGAAGATCAATTATATTGTATCATCCGAAAACCTGGGTGTATCACGCGGGCGGAACAAATTAATGGCAATAGCAGCAGGCGATCACCTGCTCGTGCTTGATGACGATATCATTTTCCAGCAACCCGGGGATCTGCAAAAAATGGCCGCTGCATTTGATAAACCATTTTTCAAAGATGCCAATACAGGCGTCATTACTTTCAGGGTGATCTATTATGAGACCAAAGAACTGCAGAAAACGGCTTTGCCTCATAAACAATTTGAAGAATACAAAGACAAAGAGGTGTTTCTCACTTCTTACTTTACGGGTTGCTGTCATTTCATCCGGAAGGAAGTGTTGAATAAAACAGGACTTTATCCTGAAGATTTTTTCTATGGCATGGAAGAATACGATCTCTCCTATCGTATCATCAAAGCCGGTTATTCACTGGGATATGATAATATGGTCACCGTCGAACATAAAGAATCACCAAAAGGCCGGCAACCTAATCATCTGAAGCTTGCTTCGCAATGGGTGAATAAAAGCAAAGTAGCTTATCGCTATCTTCCTTTTATTTATTACATCACTACTATGACCGGGTGGAGTCTTGAATATACCCGGAAAGCAAAAGGTCATTGGGGAACATTTTTCCACTGCTGGGGCAAAACACTAAAGATCCCTTTTACAGAAAAGAAAAATTTTATTGGGAAAAATGCTATGAGTTATTTAAAAAAAGTGAAGGCCCGTCTTTGGTATTAGAGCACTTTATAGAAATGTGGCTTGTTGCTGATGATCGTAAAAAAGTGACTGCATACTTTTAATACGTTTTTGCTAAATCCCCACCAATCGGCCCATTCATTTTTTCTGCCGGGCAAAAAGATGATAGTTCGTAATAAAGCAATGAAGAAATAAACAGGGATGGTAAATAAGTGTGCTGCCAAATGAAACAAAAACCAGGCAACACCAAATTGTTTCCTGGTGCGCACAAAACCTGATAACATTATCTGGAGACCTTTTTTATCAGAAAGTTTTTTATACCCTTTTCCTACCGAATCAAATGTTGTGGCCGTTATTTCGCCCTGCAGGTGTATCACATGCAGATCGCCATATACATTTAG
>DASVNY010000441.1:0-3509 GCA_036383615.1 Chitinophagaceae bacterium | reverse complement strand
ATCATTAAAACAACGATCGGTGATGTGCATGGCCGGGGTTTTGTAGATAGTGCCCCTGTGCTTGAAAGAAGCTGGGCGCAACAAAGCGGCCTGGGCTGGATCGGCAAAAATGGAAACCTTATCAACAAACAAGACGGATCTTTTTATTTTATCGCCACCCTGGTAACCGACCTGGAGCTTGTATATGATGATCCTTTTGTAAAAGATTATTGCGGCACCTGCACAAAATGTATTGACGCCTGTCCAACAGATGCCATATTACCCGGCAAACTGATTGACGGCAGCAAATGCATTTCCTATTTCACTATTGAATTAAAGGAGATGATGATACCCGAAGCGATGAGGGACAAGTTTGATGGCTGGATGTTTGGATGTGACACCTGCCAGGATGTTTGTCCCTGGAACCGCTTCAGTAAACCACACAATGAGACCGCATTCACGCCGATCCCTGAAATACTGGATCTTTCCACGCAGGAATGGGAAAGCATGACAGAAGAAACGTTCAGAAAAATATTTAAAGACTCCCCGTTAAAAAGAGCAAAATATGCGGGTATAAAAAGAAATCTTCGGTTTATTTCCCCGCAAAGCCAATGATCGTTCTGAATGTCAGCAAGTGAAACTTATGCTCCTTGACCACTTCATATTCCGGCATTGGCCACGCACTGCTCCACAACATGGGTGTTACTACTCTCTGTTTCATTGTACGAAAACTATATCCTGCAGAAACATTCACTGTCAATTTCCCTTTTGAAGGAAGCTGGTAACCGATGCCCGTTTCGGAATAAAACCCTGTATAAAATTGCTGTTGCTCTAAAGTAAATCCTTCATCCACTACCTTTCTTTTCCAGGGAAAAGCTACGCCAGCATCTGCATAGGCAAATAAAGCCTTACGGAACAGGTAATGCCTGCGCACGCTTGCATATAATGGGATACTGCGAAAACGGTAATTATCCACTGCGGTTCCAAGACCTGCATACCATTGACCCAAGCGGAAACCGCCATTTGCCTGCACCTGCCATGATGGTGCGCTTTCACCCACCAATACAGCAAATGAGGTAGAAGGTTGAAATAAAGGCCTGCTGCTTTTTTGTTTTTGCTGAGAAAATGTAAGTATTGGCAATAACAACCCTGTTATTAATATTAAACGACGCATACAAAATGATTAATGGTTTACATTGATTTTACTAAGCTGTGTGATGTTATTGATGTCTGTATAATCAAACTGGTACAACCCATCCTTCGCAACCACCAACGCCCTTTTGTTATAGGCGATCACATCGTAGGTTTCTAAATTCTTTATTTGTTTGATCAACTGAAGATTCTGCACATTGGAAGCATTGAAGACCTTAAGCCCGTCATCACAAATAAAAAGATAGTCACCATCTTTTGACAGACCCTTCGGATTTTTCATGTTATACACTTTTACCAGTGTAGGATTGATAAGATTATTCAATTGAAGAACATCCAGTTCATTCGTAAATCCCTGGCATGGTGTGCCCGAACTAAGTGTTACATACGCATAATTATTATCGGCGATAACAGGATCACAGGTGCGCACATGGGCAAACTGGCCTGTTTGCACCGGTGCATCCGGGTTGCTTACATTATAGATATACATACCCGACATAGAACCGATGAATAACTTGTTTTGGAAAGGATAGATCGTTTCAATATCCCAGCCGATAGGAACATTGGCTGTTCTCACCGGGTCAACTGGATTGCTGATATTAAATACATCGAGATCACCGCTGCCAACTGTATAAAGCCTCTCGCTCATTATTGCAAATCTTGCCATAGAACCACCCTGCCCCACTGGCGAAGGAGCATTGGTGCCCGGCGATGCAGATGAAGCGCTTGCTAAAAACACATCGTTTCTAACTCCCCACCAGCCACCGGAATTGACACAACTCTCCGTGACAGTGGTGTCTTTTCTCACCCAATCAGTAACGACCATCGTGTTTCCATTGGGCCCTACATAACCACCGCCCCAGTAACGATGAGGAAAAATGCCATCCGTGATCTTCTTTACTACAACCTGTAAAGGATTAGTAATATCAATTGTCACCAGGTCGGTGTATAGGTCAGCATATAAAGTATTTCCTTTTACAGCGATATCAAGATTGCCGGGAATATCAATAAAAGCAACATTGCGTGGATTAGAAGGATTGCTGTTGTCAATGATATGAATGCCTTTATCTATGTCATTGAGGAAAATATAGTTGCCGCGGATATAAAGCTTACCGGGATTGCTTACAGCCTTGCCGGGATTGCTTTTGATATTGGCCCTTACTTCATCCTTTGTTTTGTAAACCGGTTGATACCATGTGTAGGTTCTGAGTTGCTTGCAACTATCTTTCACACAGGCTGAAAAAGTAATTGGCAATGCAGCCACCAATAAAGTGACTTTGACAAGAGCGGTAAGTTTCATAATTAGTCAGTTTGAAAAGCTGACAACCGGCTCTCGACAAGCGTTGCATCATTTTTTTGGAGGGAACAAAAACCGAAGCCCTATACCGTAGTTCACGTAATGAGAAGGCATGCCGGTGTTATCCTTAAGCACCGATGACATTCCGTATGAAATAAACGGGTTAACCGCAACCGTAAATCCTGTTTTATTTATTACCGGAACAGACAGGCCACTATTGATAAATAGTTGTGTTTTTTTGAATGGCCCAAAGTCCCTGTAATAAGCACGAAGATTTTTATCATAGTGCAGAGCATTGGTTGAAAGCAGCCTGCTTACTGCCAAACCATTTTCCCAGCTAAGATTAAATTTCTTTCCTTTCACTATTTTCCATGATAGCATCGCTGAAACTCCTGCAAAATGATAGCGATTGGTATAATCATCTGCCGAACCAGCCGATGGACCTCGATAAAAATTGTCAACATTCACTCCATTTGAAATTGAATTGCTGACCAGGCGGGTGCTGTCAACTTTGCTGCCCGTTTTTATATGAGTGCTCATATAATTATACTGAACCGCAGCACGGAGATCAAGCCTGTTGGAAATTTCTTTTTGAACAAAGAATTCAAGTCCTGCTGATAAACCTCTCTTAGGTGCTTCAATATATATTGGAGGACCAGAATAAGATGTACCGGTGCCTGGAGAACTGGTTAATGGAGTTGCATCAAAAGCCTGCTGTCCTCTGCCAATTAAATTACCCCAACGTGTATTGGAAGCTCCACCATTAATACCAAATCCAACTGTCCATTTTTTCGTTTCTTTTTTAGTAACAGGTTGCTCAGTAGGTTTTTGCTCCTCGTTGGCGATATTCTCCGGCTTCTTTTCCTCTTTTACCTCAGTTACGAGACTGTCTTGTTTTTGCTCGCTATCATTTTTAATAGTCTTTTCTGCTGCCGTTACTTCCGTACCTACTTCGGCACTCGCAGGTTTATCTATACTCTTTGTTCCTGTTTCGTTAGCAGCTACAACTACTTCAGGCGCCGGGCTATTTTGTTTTACCTTTTTCTTTTTAACTATCGCCGGTCCGCCAACATTTATTTCAGCA
>DASVNY010000440.1:0-2450 GCA_036383615.1 Chitinophagaceae bacterium | reverse complement strand
TCCCTGCTGATATTCCAATTGTGTGCATTGCCTGTTCCTCCTAAAGTCTTGATCGCTGCTTTGGGATTACCGCTATCCAGCAATAAGGCATCAACCTGAGAACTTACATTTATTGCTTCGTCAATACTTTCATCACCGGTGACATGGATCACCTGCACGATTCGTAAATGTGGCAATGCTTCACGGATCTGTTGGTAAGTTCCTTCCGTCAATTCATCCACGATCTGCACAGTATTAGTGTGCACCCTGTTCACATGATCAATAATAGCAGTGGCTGATTGTTCGCTTGTGAGTAAAAAAGAAGCCAGCGGCGGGTGAATGAGTTGCGCGATGCTTGCGATCAGTTCATCAGCTATTGGCCCCGGGCCACTTGGCATTTTGCCGACGAGTCCCAATGCATCCGCTCCATAGCTAATTGCCATTTTAGCTTCTTCACTGGAAGAGATACAGCAGATCTTTACTCTTGTACGCATATTCATTCAGTTAAGCCTAAACATATTTTATCATCAGCCAATCATTTTGCACATCATTGCCCAAAATAAAGCGATGATCTGAAAATTTTTCGAAACCCCATTGTTCGTAGAAACGGATAGCTCTTTCATTCTTTTCCCATACACCCAACCAGATCGCCTCCACCTTTTTCTCCCGGGCAATGTCAATACATTTTTGCATCAGGCTTTTCCCCACTCCTTTTCCTATAGAAGATGTGACAGCATAGATCCTCGCAATCTCAATCGCATTTTTAGTAGGTGAGGCAGGTGGAATATTATTTTCTCTTATCCGCACATAGCCAACCGGCTCATCAAGATCAAAGGCCAATAAGAAAGTATTGTTCGATGCTTCCACCTCTTTTATCAGCAGTTCTTTGGTGAATTGCTCATTCATGAACTTATCCATATCTTCTTTTGTGTTTTGCGCAGCAAAAGTGTCATAGAAAGTTTGCCGGCTCATATCGGCAATGAGAGGTGCATCTGCAACAGCTGCATATCGTATCGTTATTGGCATACTGCAATTTATGACAGTCATTGATATAATTGAGCATTGCGCATTTCTCTCGGCAACGATAAGAAAATGCTCAATACCCGATGTTCAATTTTCAATGGGGCCCAAGCCTCCATTGACAGCCCATCCCCTCCATTCCAATCATTATTTTGATCAATTCGCACGGTTGACAGAGCCGGTCCTTTATAGCTATTGTATTTTAGTTGCATGAAAAAACCGTTTCTTACTCTTTGTGTTATAATTATAGGGATAGTCGCACAATCGCAGGTAAATAATTTCAGCTACCCGGATTATTTCTATTACCGGAATCACCAGTACCTGCAAACTTCCTCGATCCTGCTATCGGGAGCCACCTTAAAGATAGCTGAAGGAGATACTGCTGCCGGTATCGCATTAATTAAACAGGCGGCCGCTAAAAACATGTATGATACCGGTTTTATAACCGGGCGGGCCAGTCTTCGGTTTATTACAAAAACAAAACATTGGAAAGGCATTCTCCACACAATAGACGACACAAGAAAAAAATATGGCGATCCGGCTAATATGGAAATCGTTACCAGCGATATTGATAATTTCTGGAAATTGTATGACAGGATAAATGAAAAGGATGCCGACGAGCTATTCATGAAAGAATATATCATGAAAGGCAGCCAGGGTCTCCGAACTTTTTTTGAGGTGAGGATGAATTTAAGAGCTACTAATCTTATAACATCTGTAAGACAGCGTAACAAATATTATGAAAGCATCCGGGATATTTCGCTGAACATTAAAGGCTATAAGCCACATATTATTGCTGCTGCTAAAAAATTGAAAGAGCTTTATCCTGCTGCTATTTTTCCTCCCACAACATTTGTAATGGCACAGTTCAACGCTTTTGGAACGGCGGATGGCGGTGGTGGCCAGTTAATAGGAAGCGAGTTTGTTTGTGACAAACAAACTGCCGATACTTCTCAATTGGGTAATTGGGAAAAATCAAATCTCACCGATTCCTCAAAGATCCTTGGCATCACTATTCATGAACTGATACATATCGAGCAGAACACGGCACAAACAAGAACATTGCTTGAAAGAAGCATTAATGAAGGCGCTGCCGATTTCCTGTCTGTGCTGGTCTTAGGTTATCATATCAATACCAAAGTGCATGAATATGGAAATGCACATCAACAGGAATTATGGGAAAAGTTCAAAAAGCAAATGGACGGAGAGAATGTTGACGAATGGCTTTATAATGGGTTTGATCCCAGGCGTCCTTATCCCCAGGACCTCGGCTATTATATGGGTTATAAAATCTGTGAAGCATACTATAATAAAGCCGTAGATAAAAAACAAGCCGTAAAAGATATTCTGGAGATACAGGATTTTAAAAAATTCCTTGAGCTAAGTGGGTATGAAGGGAAATGAAAAGACCGCCAGGAAACTACCTATAAGGTTTTTAAACCTTATAGGTA
>DASVNY010000439.1:0-2203 GCA_036383615.1 Chitinophagaceae bacterium | reverse complement strand
AGTAACACAGCCGGTCACTTATTATCGTGATGCTGATGGCGATGGTTATGGAAATGCCGGGGCAGGAACGATCCAGGCCTGCGGACCTTCGAATGGTTATGTATTAAATAATACAGATTGTAACGATAACAATGTTGCCATCAATCCTGCTGCGACAGAAATATGCGGGAATAATCTTGATGATAATTGCAACGGCATCATTGATGAAAATTGCACCGTGGGCTTGCCGGTATTACTGGTAAAAACATACCCCGTTAAAGAAGGCGATACTGGTTTTACATTACTGGATGTGGAAATGAAACTTGATCGCACGGCAACAAGTACAGTAACAGTAAACTATAGCACCAGCAATGCCAATGCAACCGCCGGTTCAGATTACCAGGCCGCTAATGGAATGTTGACAATACTTGCCGGCCAAACCCGGGGGGTCGTTCAACTAAAAATCATAGGTGACCTGCTAAGAGAGGATAATGAAAGTTTCTGGCTTGATTTCAGTAATCCTGTCAATGCTTTGCTAAGCGCCGATCCACGAGCCCGCATTATGATCATTGATGATGATAAAGGAAAACCCAATAATAATTCGGCTAAAAGCCAGGTATCAATGCAGCCGGAGACAATTCTGTATATCCCAACTATGGCAAAACGCAACCAGGTGTGGACAATACCGCAGATCATAAATTATGAAAATGAAGTGTTGATCATGGATGCACAGGGCCAACTTGTAAACAAGTTTGTAAATTATAAAAATCAAAGAACGATCGGGTCGCTTGCAACGGGTTTGTATTTCTACCGTGTTATGATAAAAGAAAATGGCCGGTACAAATTATTCAACGGGCGGCTATTGGTAACTGAATAATTACAGGCGACGGTTAATAGCAGATGGGTCCTGCTTTTGCAGGGCCCTTTTCTATAAAAGACAAAAACAGATAATGATTGTTTCATTGAGGTGTTGACACGTAAGCAGCTCTTATCATTGTTCCTGATAAAGCAGTGTAACAATTTGTCCAGGCTTGTTGAAGTGCACTGTTCCAGCTATTGCCAAGTAATTTCCCCAGCGTCCATAATAAAGTATTTCCAACAAGCTCATAATGCTCCGGTTTCACGCCGTATTGAACATGGCGGATAGCGAGTTGTTCAATAGCATGAGTGAGTTGATCGGGTTTTTCTAATTGCTTTACCAGGATCGCTAATGTCGCGATAAGCTTGTTACCCTGTTCCACTCTTGATGATTTGAAAAGTGGCCGGATATAAGGTGCTTCGAGGAAAAGTTTGCTGTAGAAAGCATCACCGATCAATACCGCTTCAATTTTTTGTAATTGTTTCCAGGAAGCTTTTATTAACAGTATCTCATCTTGTGTCATAAAAAAAATTGTAGCATGAATTATTTTTAAAAGGGGTCCCTTCGCAGGAACCTCCTTTATTATTCACCGTCCCTCATCATTATTGACTGTTACCAGTATTGCGGTTATTATGATGGAGAATATTAGCGGCCACTTTTTTGCCCTGTAATAAACCCGCATCAATGGAAGGCTGATAGTGAATGCCGGCATATAACCTTGATTGACCCGCTTCCTCCCCTATAGCAACAAAGGATGAATACGTTCTTGGGGCAAATCCTAAATAGTCATATGTGTGATCAGTGAACGACCCGGTATTTCCAAATATGTTTTGCATCACATCCGCAGCGGCAGCAGAAAGAACAGCATGTGCCGAAGAATATTCAGGGTGAGCAGGAGTGGTCAAATAAGGGAGCCAGTCGGTATAACCCATCACATTCCTGATATAAGTTATCGGGCGGATCAATGAATACTGGTATTTTGTTTTCCAGCAGCTTATCAGTGCATCATTGATCGCAGCACCTGTCAGCGCATACGCCAACGCAGCTTTATCAAGTGAACTGTTTGTCTGCCGTATTACCTGCTGGACAATGCTCAGCCAATGGCCAGGTGAACTTACCCCGGGCACATCTCTCCAAAAGATCGCCATCGCCTTCTGTGCATCAGTAAGATTTTGCGAAGCATCATAAACTTGCTTTACCATTTTGTAGAAACCAGATGCAGGATCAGTTGAATAGGCTATGGGTGCACCAGGCTGCGTGTTTACAATACTGCCCGTGATGACTGGCCTGTTATTTCCCCAATAAGGCGAAACAGGATTTGCAAAAGCAGGAGCCGTAGGCACCCATAATCCATCACCGGCTGGT
>DASVNY010000438.1:0-3556 GCA_036383615.1 Chitinophagaceae bacterium | reverse complement strand
AACCGAACCGCTGATCTCATGAATAGAAGCGGAGATATTATGCTGGTTCAAAAAATCAGTGAGCACAACCGGGTAGCTTGTCGCGATCCTTTTTCCATTGAGATCATTCAATGTTTTTAATGAGCCATTTTTAGGAACGGCTATAGAGAGGCGGCATTTACCAAAACCTAATTTCTCGACGACCTGGATCTCTTTGTTTTTTTCTTTTACCACATTTTCTCCCACAAAGCCAATATCGGCCACAGCATCCTGCACATATTCCGGGATATCATCGTCACGTAAAAAGAATATCTCCACGGGAAAATTTCCCGACATTACTCTTAATTGGTTATTACCATTGCCAACTTCGATGCCGCATTCCTTTAATAGCTGCATCGAACCTTCGTAGAGGCGACCTGATTTTTGTACTGCGATCCTTAATGTGTCCTGCATAAACCTTATTTAAAATAAAAAGGGCCTACTCTTGAGTAAGCCCTTCACTATGTTTTACATAATATCATCACGGCCTACCCTGGCTGAGCAAGAAATGATGATGTGTATGTGTATATATTTTCATAATCGAGGCTCAAAATTAAGGATAATTTGAATAGACGTAATAATTCAATTGATTTTTTTAAATTAGTAACTGCTTTTGAGTCATGGCAAAACCAACTAACACTGAAGACCGATCACTTTGGAAAAGACTGGGCATCTTTAACCCTGTAAGCGCTGGCAGCCAGTCCATTGATCCGCTTAAGCCCTGGAAGATCATTTCGCAGAATAATGTTTTCATTGTTTACCTGTCCGTACTACTGTTCGCTTTTTATGCATTCACCCGTCATGGCCTCAATTGGATCGCTTTATCAACTTCTCTTATAGCAAGTGTTCCCGTGGGTTTTGCTATTGCTTTTTTTGAAACACAGGCAATGGAATTCAGGCGCAAACACAGGCGCACAGGTTTTTGGTTCTATCTTCTTTACCGCACACTGCGCATTACCTTTTGGTTCATGATCCTTTTCTTTCTTATCATGAACGTGGTGCTATGGCTCAACATAAATACTTACGAAACCATTTTTCCGCAGAGCCTGCATGATTTTTTTGCTACGAGAAAGTTATTTGAGTTCCTGGGCTTATCGCTGATCATCTCGCTGGTTTCAAATTTTATGGATGAACTACACAGGAAACTTGGAAAGGATGCCATCTTTAATTTGGTGTTTGGAAAATATCACCAGGTGAAACAGGAAGACAGGATATTCCTTTTTATCGATCTTAACCATTCCACTGATATCGCTGAAGAAATGGGAGAGTTGGAATACAGTCATTTTTTGCAGGACTATTATTATGACATCAGCGAACCTATTGCAAGATATTTTGGAAGAGTTTATCAATATGTAGGAGATGAGATAGTGGTGACCTGGCCGGTTAAAAAGGGATTGCGGTTCGCTTTATGCGTTCGTTGTTTTTTTGCCGTGCAAAAACAGATCAGGCGTTATGAGAAACAATATATGCAGCGATATGGTCGTGTGCCCGAATTCAAAGCTGCTTTGCATGGCGGCAATATTGTTGTTTCGGAAGTGGGTAAGTATAAATCGGAGATAGCTTATCATGGCGATGTATTGAATACAACGGCCCGCATACAAAGTAAATGTCATGAACTAAGCGCTGACTTTATTATTTCTGATTGGGTGGTGGATAATGTAACGATGCCCAAATATCTCAAAATTGAACCCTTGGGTTCTTATCAATTGAAAGGAAAACAGCAGGAAGTCGAATTATATGCTGTCTGGCTTTCTCAAAAGCAATTGGAAGAAAAACGAAAACGAAGAAGCTTTTTTTTCGGAAAAAAACATAAGACGGAGGAAGTGGCTACAAAATAAAAAAAAGCCTCGCGGCTTTTTACTTGATCACGTCAACCTAACTAAATTAACTGTTGGCTTTCTGTGTTTTCAGACCAACCATCGGACAGCCATATTTACGGGATGTGGCGCAAGAGCTTACGGCAACGACCATTGCGATCAGTAAAATAGCGGCGAAAAATCTGTTTTTCATTGTTTCAGGGTATTAGTGTTGTAATAACGATTAGAATAATGAATTATTTTACAAATATAGGGTTGCAATTGAGGAATTGATGCGGGTTTTTGCAGGGACTTTACGTTCACACTATAAAACATTGGTTGTCTGCACATCTACACGGCCCGTTTGCTCAAATTTCATTTTGATAAAAACAGCAAACTCCTACCTTTACCGCCCGATCTAAATATTACTTACCCGATGTTGCAGCTGAAAAAACCCATTGCTTTTATTGATCTCGAGACCACTGGTGTCAATCCTGGTACTGATCGTATCATCGAGATCGCTATTGTGAAGATATTGCCCGATGGCTCTCAAAGTATCAAAAGAAAGATACTGAACCCTGAAATGCCGATACCAAAGGCATCAAGTGATATTCATGGTATCACGGATGATATGGTAAAAGATGCGCCCACTTTCAAGCAGGTGGCACAGGAGCTGAAGCAAATGCTCGATAACTGTGATTTTGCCGGTTATAATTCAAACAGGTTTGATATTCCCGTTTTGATGGAAGAGTTTTTAAGAGCGCAGGTTGATTTTGATATGCGAAACCGTAAAATGCTTGATGTCCAGAATATCTTCCATAAAATGGAACCCCGCACCTTAAGTGCTGCTTATAAATTCTATTGCAGCAAAAACCTGGAAGGTGCGCATAGCGCCGAGGTGGATGCGAGAGCTACGCATGAGATATTGGTTGCACAATTAGGAAAATATCCAGAGTTGGGAAATTCAATTGAGTCCATTCTTAAGCTTATCGGTGAGGACCAGATCGTTGATTTTGCCCGTCGTTTTATAATGGAAAATGGTATAGAGGTGTTTAATTTCGGCAAATTCAAAGGCCGGCCGGTTTCGGATGTGTTGAAATCGGAGCCTCAATATTATGATTGGATGATGAAAGGAGATTTTCCGCAGCATACCAAGCAAAAGCTTACTGAGATATATACCCGTACGATGCTGAAAAAAAATTGACATTTTCCACTCTTCCTGTGCAGAATTTTAACAGCATGGCTCCTTCATTTATTGTAAATTCGTGACTTACCGTTTTTAAGGACCTGTGGAGAAAATAGTCATCATACCAACCTATAATGAGAAAGAGAATATTGCCAATATTCTTCATGCGATCTTTAATCTTGGCGAAGGTTTTCATGTTCTCGTTATTGATGATGGTTCACCCGACGGCACTGCGCAAATTGTAAAAGATCTTCAAAGCAAATATCCCGGGCAACTATTTATTGAAGAAAGAAGAGGCAAGTCTGGGCTTGGCACTGCCTATATCCATGGCTTCAAATGGTCGATAGCCAACGACTACCAGTACATTTTTGAAATGGATGCCGATTTTTCTCACAACCCCAATGATCTTTCAAGATTATATAATGCCTGCAAACATGAAGGCGCCGGCCTCGCTATTGGTTCCCGTTATGTAAAAGGTGGCGGTGTTGTCAATTGGCCATCTAACCGTATCGCTTTGTCAAAAGGAGCCTCCTTATATACAAGGATGATCACCTGG
>DASVNY010000437.1:0-1529 GCA_036383615.1 Chitinophagaceae bacterium | reverse complement strand
GCAGGGAAGCGGGAATTAAATTTGGCGTCTATATTTCTCCATGGGACAGGAACCATCCTGACTATGGCACCGAAAAGTATAATGATGTTTTTGTAGGCATGATGAAAGAGATCTTTCAAAATTATGGCCCGATTTGGGAACTATGGTGGGATGGTGCTAACGGTGAAGGGCCCAATGGAAAGAAACAAGTATATGATTGGAGAAGATTTGAGAATACGGTGAGACAACTCTCGCCAAAGACTGTCATCTTCAGTGATATTGGCCCCGATATTCGCTGGGTAGGAAATGAAAGGGGCATTGCAGCAACCACCAACTGGAATTATTTGGATACCGTAGGTTTTAAAAGAGGTCATGGCGCCCCGCCGCTCGATACTTTACAGCAAGGAAATGTAAAAGGAAAAAACTGGATACCGGCTGAATGTGATGTAAGCATTCGCCCGGGATGGTTTTATCATAGCGCCGAAGATGATAAAGTAAAAACCCCGCAGCAGCTATTTGACCTTTATATCAAATCGGTTGGTCGCGGAGCTAACTTTTTATTGAATGTTCCACCCGATAGAAGAGGGTTGATCCATGAAAATGATGCAGCCGCATTGGCCGGGTTCAAAAAACTAAGAGATGAAAGCTTTGATAATAACCTATTAAGACAGGCAAACACTTATTATGAGTTTACACAAAAGGAACTCTCTTCAAAAGAAGTGACATTGCGAAGCTTTGATTCTGTTTCTTCTGCTTATGGGCTCAACCTGCAGAATTTTGTAGTGCAACTACCAAAAGCTGAGAAGATCAATTGTATTGTTTTAAGAGAAGCGATACATCTTGGACAAACCGTGAATCAATTTCGAATCGTTCTCTATGACAAGGCAAAAGTTGTAAAAGAAATAAAGGGAACCACTGTTGGCAGAAAACGCATACTGACATTTCCCGCAGAAACCATCACTTCATTCAAGGTTTTCCTGAATGATGCAAAGGGTAATGATAATATCAGCGGGGTGGCCGCTTATTTAATAGATGAAACGCTTGTAGAAAAATGAAATTGGTAATTAAGCTATTTCTCGTTTTATTAGTGAGTAGTAATTGCTGCGCTCAAAAGGCAGATCGCAGGATGACGAAGCTGATCAATGAAAATTTTTCATTTGCAGCCGCGCAATATAAATTGTTGGCAAAGAACACGCCTTCTGATGTGATGCCGAGAAATTATGTGGCCAAAGAGAACAAACTGGTGACCAGTAACACAAGCTGGTGGACGAGCGGCTTTTTCCCCGGCTCATTATGGTATATCTATGAATACACAAAGGACACAGCGATAAGGGCTGAAGCCGAAAGAAGATTAGCTATTCTCGAAAAAGAAAAATATCATAGCAAGGATCATGATCTTGGATTTATGATCTATTGCAGTTTTGGCAATGCTTACCGGCTTACAGGAAACGAGGCATATAAAGAAACAGTTCTAACTGCGGCGGAAACACTGATCAAACGTTATCGTCCCTCAATCAGCTCCATCCAGTCATGGGATTCCAGCGCTAATT
>DASVNY010000436.1:0-11720 GCA_036383615.1 Chitinophagaceae bacterium | reverse complement strand
ATGCGGATGAGAACCGCAAAATTAAAGGTTTACTACAAAACAAACCCCGCCACGTTTACCGCGGCAGGGCCTTTACTCATGTGCCTGTCTGATGAATCTATTTCTTTATTCTTTGAGCTTCTTCAATGTTACCATCGGGAGTAATAGATACTTTGTATTTTTTCGCTTTGCTTTCTATCGTAAACTTATACTTAGTGCCATCGGTGTTCACTACTTCTGAAATATCATAAAGGATCGCATCTGAAAAACGTTGCTGCAATGAACGGATCACCACTAATGGCAATTGATTGTAAAGAACACCTCTCACTGTTCCAAGCAATTCTCCTTCGGCACTGAACCAGGCTTGTGTGCGACGGCCTGCCAATACAAATGAGGCGCTGAAATAACCGGATGCTTTATCCCACTTTACATGCTCGGCTCCGGCAAATTCTTTTTGAAAGATTTTTTCAATTTGTGGGTCTGGTGTAACGGGAGCTGCTGATACTGTAGTGGCTCCAACTGTGATTAATAACAAAAGTGATACAATGATCTTTTTCATGGTTTTAAGGTTTATAATTTATAATACAAATAAGACGATACAAATGTATCCGTTGTTACAGCGCAGGTCAAGTGAATTATGACTGATGGATACAATTGTTAAGAGCGATAACATTATTATCAAAGTGCTCCTGCTAAAAGAACAAAACCCCGGCAAGAGCCAGGGCCTGTTTTTACCACACACCAAAACTAACTGCTTATGTTTATGCTTTTTTCGTTTTCTTATATACGCTCCAGTTCTCTTCAGGTGATGCTTTTAATATGATCTGTGTATCGGCATTCTCAACGGTGATATAATAAGTAGTGCTATTGCTTTTTGTTACTTCAAAAAGATCGCTTATCCAGTAATCGGCATAAGATCTTTTCAAACCTGCCTGCAATGCTAAAGGAAGATCTGGTGAAGTGATATAGCGCGTTAATCCCAGCAATTCTCCTTCTTTATTATAGAAAGCATTTACACGTTGCCCGTTAAAAGTAAACTCTGCTTTGTAGTAATCGGTCGCAGCGGTCCAGGAAACTTCTTTTGCTGTAGCAAATTCTGTGTTGAATGATTCAAGAACTTTTGGGTCAACATCCGGTTGGTTGGCAAAAGAACTTAAAGTGGTAATAGCTATTGCCAGCGTTAATAATATTTTTTTCATGGCTGATCTTTTAATGCCCGCCTGTTGGCAGACAGGGTTATGGTTTTTGATCTGTTTTCTTTCATCCTATGACGCAACAAATGTAGCTGCTGTTACAGGCGTTCACAAGTCAATTGTGATTAATGGGAGAGTTTGTTAAACCCGGTTAACAGCAATTAACCAAGCTAAACCGCGCATCATCATTTTGTAACCGCTTGTACCTGAAATATATGATAGCGTTAAAATAAATTTGGCTATTCGCTTTAATATTTAGACATTTGTCTAAATACCTAATGAATCAATTGTGGCTATGAATACTGTCTTTAAAGCCCTGAATGATGCGACAAGAAGGGAAATATTACAATTGCTGCAGGAAAATGACCTTACTGCAGGAGAGATCGCTGAAAAGTTCAACATGTCATGGCCCAGTATATCGCATCATCTCGATCTGCTGAAACAAGCCAAGCTGGTAACAGCAGAAAAAGACGGCCAGTATATTTATTATTCACTCAACACAACTGTTGTAGATGAGGTATTAAAGTGGTTCATGCAGTTCAAAGGAAAAAGAAAATAAACTCCCCGGATATGAAAAGCAATATTGCAATAAGAAATGCAGGAATATTCCTGGTGGCACTAATACCTATTGCTTACCTGGCGATCATATGGAACAAGATCCCTGCGCAGGTGATCATGCACTATAATGCCCGGCTTGAGCCCGACAGGATCGGCAATAAATCCGAACTATGGGTGTTGACGGGTATTATTGCCGGTATCTCTTTTTTAGTTTACCTGTTGCTTCAGAATATTCATTTGTTTGATCCGAAGCGAAAAACAAAAGACGCTTCTGCTGTTTTTAATAAACTGGCAATTGGTCTCGTAGTCTTTATGGCTGCTTTAAGTTGTGTCTTTATCCTTTCTGCCAAGGAAGGTGAGATTGTAATCAGCCGCTTCCTGTTTCCATTGCTGGGACTCATGTTCGCTTTTATTGGCAACTACATGCATTCCATCAAGCCGAATTATTTCGCAGGTTTCAGACTGCCCTGGACCTTAAACGATGACGAGAATTGGCGCAAAACACATAAGCTCGGTGGCAAACTTTGGTTCTGGGGCGGACTTGGCTTTGCAATGATCAGCCTGTTCGTTCCGCAAAAATTTATCCTTTATCTCTTTATTCCGCTGATGATCGTGATGGTGATCATTCCTTTTGTGTATTCGTTTCGTCTTTATAAACTCAAAAAAAATAACCCGGTATGAAACTGATATACTCCTTTGTATTATCATTTATTCTTTTTTGCTCCTGCACGCATGGGCAGCCGTCTAAAAAATTTATCGGCACCTGGGAGGGAAAGATGAATGTCGGCGTTGAATTGCGTGTTGTCTTTCATATCCGGGAAGAGAATAACACTATCATCACAACTTCCGACAGTCCCGATCAATCCGTTTTCGGTATTCCTACTGACGAAACAGTGATAACGGGTAATGAGATCGTGATAACGATGAAAAAAATGAACGCAACCTTCAGGGGAAAAATGACAAGCGATTCGGTGATTGAAGGGGCTTTAACGCAGGGAATTGAAATTCCTTTACAATTAAAAAAGACTACCGGGGCCACTCAAAAAACAAAAACAACTAAACCTCAAACACCGGTTCCGCCTTTCCCTTATAAAAGTGAGAACATAACCTATAAGAATAGCGATGGATCTATACAATTCGGAGCAACAATAACTATTCCCGAAGGCAAGGGGCCCTTTCCTGCTGTTGTTATTATATCAGGTTCTGGAATACAAAACCGTGATGGCGATATGCTGGGTCATTCCCTTTATGCCGTGCTGGCTGACCATTTAACTCGTAACGGCATTGCTGTATTGAGATATGATGAAAGAGGGATCGGTGAAAGCGGCGGCGATTTTACAAACGCTACTACCCGTGATTTTGCAAATGATGCTACCGCTGCTGTAAACTATCTATTATCCCGACCTGAAGTAAATAAAAAGAAGATCGGTCTTATTGGTCATAGTGAAGGTGGCGCTATAGCTCCGATGATCGCTGCGGAAAGAAATGATATTGACTTTATCGTTCTGCTCGCAGGGCCGGGCGTTCCCACCCTTGACCTGATGGCAGAACAAAATGAAGCCATCGCAAAAGCCACTGGCATCACTGATGCATCGGCAAAAGAATTCCGCCTGCTCTATAAACAAGTTATCAATTCGATCCTTTCTAACCCGGGCGATTTAAAAAAGACAAGTGACATGCTGGAAGAGTGGGCAAAAGGTAAAGACCCCGTTATGCTGAAACAACTGAATCTCGCTTCTGTTGATAAACGCAACGGTTATGCATTAGCGATGTCAAATGAATTGAAGTCTGAATGGATGAAATATTTTTTATCCATTGATCCGGCTATAAATCTTCAGCGATTAAAGTGTAAGGTGCTTGCGCTGAACGGAAGCAAAGACATACAGGTGCTGCCGGCATCCAACCTTGCAGGCATCAGGTCGGCATTACAGAAAAGTAAATCGCCCCTATATGAAGTAAAAGAGATCCCGGGGTTGAACCATTTATTCCAGGCCTGCAAAAAATGCGGTCTTGATGAATACAGTCAACTTGAAGAAACTTTTTCTCCCGTTGCCTTACAACTTATCAGCGATTGGCTGAATAAGAATACCCGGTAAATAACCGTTGGCAGGTTAGTTGTAACTTGGGCTTCGGCTAACCTGTCAATTTAATACTTATCAACTACCTCGCTCACGCATATCTTTCTTTTGGTCACCCGGAAATACTGGTAGGCAATCTTATCAGCGATTTTGTAAAGGGTAAAAAAAAGTTTGATTATCCTGTAACTGTTCAAAAGGGTATTGCGTTACACAGGGCCATCGATACATTTACCGATGAGCATCCGGCTACAAAAAAAGCAAAAGAAGTTTTTCGTCCGCATTACCGGCTATACAGTGGCGCTTTTGTGGATGTAGTATATGATCATTTTTTGGCAACTGATACCAATGAGTTTACAGAAGATAGCCTTCTTGATTTCTCACAAACCGTATATGCCGTTTTGGAAGATCGGCAAACCTTATTGCCTGCTTATTTTGCCGGGATGTTCCCGTATATGAGATCGCAGAACTGGTTATATAACTATCGTACGAAATGGGGAACCGAAAAAAGCCTGGGTGGTGTTGTTCGCAGGGCGCTGTACCTGGAAGAGAGCCAAACCGCTTTTCATTTGTTTGAAGAGCACTACCAACTTTTAAAGGATTGTTATCGTCAATTTTGGGCGGAAGCCAAACCCTTTGCCCGGAACGAATTTGATCAACTGATCAAATGAGCCGCAGGTAGAACGGCTTTGGTTAAATCATTTATTTTTGCAAATACACCTATAATATGAAAAGGATCATTACTCTCGCCGTAGTTCTTCATTGTTCGGTTTTATTGCTGGCGCAAAACAGTTTCCCGCCGGTTGATAAATCCCCCATGGACATAAGCTATTTCCCGGTCAATTATCCTGTGCTTAAGATCCAGGATAAAACAACGGGGCCATTAATTGCAAGAGTGCTGTATAGCAGGCCCATGAGAGACCGTCGCACCATTTTCGGCGGATTGGTTGAATATGGCAAACTATGGAGATTGGGCGCTAATGAAGCAACCGAAATAGAATTTTTCAAACCTGTAAGAATAAATGGTAAAAGGATACATAAGGGTCGCTACACGTTATACGCTATCGCTAATGAAAATTCATGGACCATTATTGTAAATAAAGACACTGACACCTGGGGGCATTTTAAATATGATATTAAAAAAGATGTGGTGCGTATTGATGTGCCCGTTCAAAAAATGTCAGAACCGCTTGAATCCTTGGCAATGACCTTTGAAAAAACAGCAACAGGCATGCAGCTTGTCATTGCCTGGGATAATATTAAAGTGGCTGTGCCAATAACAGTATAATTAAACTATTTTATGAAAGGAATATTCCGATTGCTTGCCATTCTTTGTTTGCTGACCATCATATCCTGTTCTTCCAACAAAAACGAACAACCGAAGGAGACGACAACCCCTCCGCCTGATACGACTCATACAACTATTGAAACACCTTATGATCAATATACGGTTGTGGATGTTTCACCAATGGACATGACCTATTTTCCTGCTGATTATCCCAAACTAAAAATGGCCAAAGCTATCACAAGTCCGCCCCTGGCAAGAATTGTCTATAGCCGCCCCCATTTACAGAATAGGAAATTATTCCAGGAGGTATTAAAATATGGCGAACCCTGGCGTTTAGGTGCCAATGAGTCAACGGAGCTGGAACTATTTCAACATGCGACTGTACAGGGCAAAAGAGTGAATGCCGGCAGGTATATTTTATATTGTATCCCGCAGCAAGACAACTGGACCATTGTTTTTAATTCCAATATAGATTCATGGGGGTTGCACCAGGACAGTACAAAAGATGTGATGCGTTTCACTATACCCGCTTTACCTACTGCCAATCACGTTGAATACTTCACCATGTTATTTGAGGGAAAAGGAACAGAAGCTGAATTGCTGATGGCATGGGATGGAATAGAAGCAAGACTTCCTTTTCGCTTTTAATGAGCCGCTATTGAATTAGAAAAGCAGCGACTGCTTTTTAATTCAGATATTTACAGCATGTGTGGCATCGCCGGCATCATACAAAAAGATCCTTCCGCTTTTACCGTTGAGCATATTACCAAAATGGTCAATGCCCTGGCACACCGCGGGCCGGATGGAGAACGGGTTTGGCAAAATCATTCCGGCAATACATTGTTAGGGCACCGCAGGCTTTCCATCATTGATCTTAGCGAGGCAGCTTCCCAACCCATGCATTACCTGGATCGTTATACGATCGTTCACAATGGGGAGATCTATAATTATATAGAACTAAAAAAAGAATTAGAAAAAGAGGGATATAAATTTCGCAGCACATCGGATACCGAAGTGATAGTAGCGGCTTATGATTATTGGGCCGATGAATGTGTTGAGCACTTTGATGGCATGTTTGCCTTTGCGATCTGGGATCAACAGGAAGAAGAACTATTTGCTGCCAGGGATCGTTTTGGAGAAAAACCATTCTTCTACAGTTTCAACGGCGAACATTTTCTTTTTGCTTCTGAAATGAAAGCTTTGTGGGCAGCAGGCATTTCCCGTGAGCCCAACCTTCAACTGCTGTTTAATTTTCTCACTATCGGTTATGTTGACAATCCCGAACAACCCGAAGAAACTTTTTATACCAACATATTCAAATTACCACCTGCATCAACGCTGTATTATTCTCCATCAGACCAGGGTCTATATATTGGAAGCTATTGGGATATCGATCTTGATAAGAAAGATAAAAAGATCAGCGACAACGAAGCCATAGAAAAATTCAATCATCTTTTCTCGGGTTCGATCAGCAGAAGACTAAGAAGTGATGTTTCTATTGGCACATCATTAAGTGGTGGGTTAGACAGCTCTTCTATCGCTGCATTGATCAGTGAAATGAAGACTGACAATTATAATCAGGAATCATTCAGCGCCACCTTCCCGGGGTTTATCAAAGATGAAACACTTTATGCATTAAAGGTTGCAGATAGTTTTTCCTTAAAAAGAGAAACTGTTGCGGTAACCGCAGAAGACATGCTTACCGACTGGGATAAACTATGTTTTCACCAGGAAGAACCTTTTGGATCGGCAAGTGTATATGCACAATTCAAAGTATTCGAATTAGCACAGCGGCATAATGTAAAAGTATTGCTCGATGGCCAGGGCGCTGATGAAACCCTTGCTGGCTATCATAAATACTATAAATGGTACTGGCAGGAACTCTTCGCGAAAAGAAGGTTGCTGCTTAGTGGTGAAATAAAAGCAGCCAGGCAAAACAATGTCACGGAGCGGTTTGGCCCTAAGAATATCATCGCTTCGTTATTTCCTGATCTTGCTTCTGTTATTTTAGAAAGACAATACCTGTTGAATGCCTTACGGCATAATGATCTTACAAAAGACTTTATAAAACTCCAAAGTCATGAAGCTTACTATAGCACGCCAAGCCATTTTAACTTAAACGGTGTTCTTTATTTCAACACAAGGACCCATGGGTTAGAAGAACTTTTGCGCTATGCTGATCGCAACTCGATGGCTCATGGCCGCGAAGTGCGTCTTCCTTTCCTTGATCATGAATTGATTGAATTCATTTTCTCCCTGCCCTCGCATTTTAAAATAAGGGAAGGTTGGACAAAATGGCTGTTAAGAAAAGCCATGGAAAAAAAGCTGCCTCCCGAAATAAGCTGGAGAAAGGATAAGGTCGGGTTTGAACCGCCTCAACAACAATGGATGAAGAATAAGCGTTGGCAGGAAGCCATTATGGAAGCAAAAAGGAAAATGGTAACTGAAAAGATATTAAAACAAGAGGTTTTAAATAAACCTGTTGTTGCACTCGATAGTCATGATGGCGCCAACTACGACTGGCGCTATTTATCGGCTGCCGCCTTTATATAAAAAATCATCCCGCCTGAGGCGGGACGACTGATCATGGATGCTCATGTACTGCTGCAAAAGGTCAAATATTATTATTCACCATCGGCTCTTTTGAATTTATCTGTTTGTTGCAGGTTGGCATAGGGGTCAGACTTAACGGTGTACCAGTTCTTTTCATCTTTTAATGTAATGTGATAGGAAACTTCGCTATCCGATGTTACTTCAGTAACCCCGAATATCTCTTTACCGGCATATCTTTTTTTCAGCCTGGCAATGATATTTGGGGGAAGTGTGCTCTCTCCATAGTAGCGTACTGTTTCCAGCAGGTTGCCATCATTATCATACATGGCTCTTACGGTGATCTTGTTGATCTTAAAATTGGCCTGGCAGGATTTATCCATTTCTTTCCAGGTAACATCTTCTGCAGTACTGAATGTTTCTTTAAATGCTTTGAGAACTTTCTCACTTATTTCCGGGGGCGTAGCGGCGGTAGCTGATAGGCCTGTCAGCAACACAGCCAGGTAAAGAATCTTTTTCATGGTTTATACTTTTTTGTTAGTGATCAATGACAAATTAAATGTACAGTCACAACCAGTCGAAGGCAAGCGTTTATCTATTATTGGTAAATGAAGTTTATGCTACCGTAGTATGTAGCATATCATAAAAGAAGCTGAAGCAAGCTAAAAAGGATTTGAAAAAGTTTTTTGCCCCTGTAAAGCATGATTCAATAAACAGACATAGCAGCCTTAACTATTTGTTAAAGGAAATTGATGCTGGATGAATGGCCGGGGAGAGAGCAGCTTCGAGCCATGGGCCATGAGCTGCGAGCTTTAGGAACCCCAACTTTTACATTCTACATTTTTTATTTTACATTCCCTATGCCCGACACAGGGCAGCTTCGAGCCATGAGCCGTGAACTTCGAGCTTTAGGAACCCCAACTTTTACATTCTACATTTTACATTCCCTATGCCCGATATTTCACATCTTTGCTGCTCAATACTATTCAAATATGAAGTTGGCAACTAAATTGATCCATGCGGGTGCGGAACCTGATCCTTCTACCGGCGCTATTATGACACCTATATTCCAAACCTCAACCTATGTGCAGGAGGCCCCGGGTGTGAATAAAGGTTTTGAATATGCCCGCAGTCAAAATCCTACCCGTAAAGCCCTGGAAACCGCATTTGCGATTATTGAGAATGGAAAATTTGGTTTGGCCTTTAGTAGTGGTGTGGCGGCAACAGATGCCGTTATCAAATTATTACAGCCTGGCGATGAAGTGATCTGTGGCAATGATATGTATGGCGGCACTTATCGTTTGTTTACTAAGGTCTTTGAAAAATTCGGTATTAAGTTTCACTATGTGGATATGCACAGCGCCGGGAATGTAGGCAAATACATTAATAGCAACACAAAACTCATCTGGCTGGAAACACCTACCAACCCGCTGATGAATATCTGTGATATCGAGGCGATCGTTGCTATCGCCAAACAACACAAAGTGCTTGTTTGTGTTGACAACACTTTTGCTTCTCCTTATTTACAGAACCCGTTGAACCTGGGCGCAGACATCGTAATGCATTCCGTAACCAAATACCTCGGTGGACATAGTGATGTGATACAGGGCTGTCTTGTTATGAATGATGCCGACCTGAGAGAGAAGTTATATTTCATTCAAAAAAGCTGTGGCGCTGTGCCGGGACCCATGGATTGTTTTTTAGTGTTGAGAGGCATAAAGACATTGGGTGTAAGAATGAAAGCGCATTGCGAAAACGGAAGGATCATTGCCAACTGGTTACGTAATCATCCAAAAGTTGCTAACGTTTACTGGCCGGGTTTTGAAGATCACCCGGGTCATGCGATCGCTAAAAAGCAAATGAGAGATTTTGGCGGTATGATCTCTTTTGAATTAAAGAATGACAGTGTTGAAGAAGCAAGAAGAGTTCTTTCTTCTACTAAATTATTTTCGCTGGCAGAAAGCCTGGGTGGTGTTGAATCGCTGATCAATCACCCCGCTTCAATGACCCATGCCTCTATTCCAAGAGAAGAAAGGATCAAGTATGGCTTGCATGATTCACTGATCAGGTTAAGCGTTGGCATTGAAGATGCCGATGACCTGGTAGAAGATCTGGAAAAAGCGATCGGATGAGAAAATATATTTTCTGCTATTTAGTAGCTTTTGCTACTCTTTTTATAGGCAGTTGCCAAAACAAAGGAGCTTCCTATAATGGATCGTCAGCTTATAACGAGATAGCTGACAGTCTCCAAAAAGCAGAAAAGCTTCCCGGCATTTTTATTGGCATCCTTGACAATGGCAAAAGAACCTATTACAGCGCCGGCTTTGCCGATCCTGATAAAAAAATGGTTTTTGATTCTGCCACCTTATTTGAGATTGGGAGCATCAGCAAAACTTTCACTGCTTATATACTCGAGTCAGTACTAAAAGAAAAAAATATCAGCGATAGCAATTCTATTATAAGCTACCTGCCGGATTCGGTTCGATCTAACACGCTGCTTGAAAAGATCAGCTTTTATAATTTGCTGAATCATTCATCGGGTCTCCCAAGACTGCCAGAGAATATGGATCTAACAAGCAACCCCATGTCGCCCTATGATGGTTATTATGCCGATCACTTATTCAGTTATTTGAAAACCTGCACGCCGCGACCCGATGGTAAAAGCAATTTCTCAAATCTTGGGGCTGGTCTCGCTGGTGTTTTAGCTCAACGGATAGCAGGCAAACCCTATGAAAGCTTGTTAGCCCAGTACATTTTTCAGCCGTTCTCAATAAAACAACATCCGGATTCAACCATTGCGGCTACGACAAATAAAGCGCAAGGTTATTTCACTACCATAAATAATCAATCTCCATACTGGTTTGCAGATGTGCTGGCGCCGGCTGGCGGGTTAAAATGTTCTGCTGATGAGATACTCTCTTACCTGGAAAAAATGGCTGCTCCTGAAAACGGATCTTCCCAACAGATCATCGAACACCTATTGACCCCAACTATCACCGTTACTCCTGAAATAAAGGTTTGCCGGGCCTGGCACACAATGGAAAAAAAGGATAGCCCTGTTATTTATTGGCACAATGGCGGCACATATGGCTTCTCCACTTTTGCGGGTTTCTTAAAAGAAAAAAAGAAAGCCGTTGTTATTGTTGTCAACCAATTCAACAAAAATAAGGTGAGCGACAAACTCGGGTTTTCTATTCTTGAAAAAATAACGAATTAATCAACATGGGGAGTTTACACCCCTTCTTTCATCTTCCACCAATGAAAAAGAAGCTATACCAATCTGGTACAGTCATTGTTTTTATTTGTTAAAAGTAATTTTATGGGTGGTTTATTGTACGTTATTGCCGTGATCCTGATCATTGGCTGGTTATTGGGTTTCTTTGTATGGAACGCGGGTGGTTTGATCCACATTTTATTGGTGATCGCCATTATTGCAATTCTTATAAGGGTGATCCGGGGTGGAAACCCGGTATAATGACAGGCGGTTTCTTTAACAACCAATAAGATCCGGGCGGGTTAATTTTGCTCCATGGTAAATGGGCAGGTAAAGCGCTTATTGGATGCAAAGGTTCTTGAATACAATCAACGGTCCTTTATTAAAGATGACCCAATCTCTATACCCAAACTTTTTTCTAAAAAGCAGGATATAGAGATCGCGGGATTTTTTGCAGCCATTTTTTCCTGGGGCAATCGCACTACCATCATTCAAAAATCAAAAGAATTGATGGAGCTGATGGATATGCAACCCTATGAGTTCTGTATCCGGCATGATGAAGCTGGATTAAAAAGATTGATGAAATTCAAGCATCGCACTTTCAATACTACGGACCTCCTTTACTTTATTGAATTCCTGAAATTCCATTACACACATCATAAAAGCCTCGAGACTGCTTTTACCATGCATGGCAAAAGCATTGAAGAAATGCTTGCGGGCTTTCATCGCTATTTCTTTTCATTGGAAGATGCTCCTGCAAGAACAAAAAAACATATCGCTACACCAGAGCGAAAGTCATCGTGCAAAAGAATAAATATGTTCCTGCGGTGGATGGTCAGGAAAGATGATAGCGGCGTTGATTT
>DASVNY010000435.1:0-7962 GCA_036383615.1 Chitinophagaceae bacterium | reverse complement strand
GTTTTTCTACCAATGCATCATTTACTTCCATGCAACAAATATAGTTTATAGTTTATGGTTTATGGTTAGGAAGGTCGTTTACAGGAGGGAATTTTCTGGTCGTAGAACGATAAACCAAAAACTATAAACCATAAACTCTCGTTATCTTCGCCGCCTTATGGAGAAGAAGAAAGAAATAGTAATGAGTGGCATTCGACCCACCGGTTTTTTGCACCTGGGTAATTATTTTGGTGCGGTGCAGAATTATGTGCGGATGCAAAAGGAGTATGAGTGTTATTTTATGGTGGCCGATCTCCATTCTCTCACCACTCACCCCGACACCATAGAATTAAAGACAAATGTTCACCGGGTATTATCTGAGAATATTGCCTGTGGTCTTGATCCCGATAAAGCTGCTTTATATTGCCAGAGCCATATTTATGAAACATCAGAGCTCTATCTCTACCTGAATATGCTGGCTTATCTCGGTGAACTGGACAAGACAACAACTTTTAAGGATAAAGCCCGGCTTCAACCAGATAATATCAATGCCGGCTTGCTTACCTATCCCGTATTGCAGGCCGCTGATATTATTTTGCACCGGGCCTCTTATGTGCCGGTAGGTAAGGACCAGGAGCAGCATCTTGAAATGGCCCGCAATTTTGTGAAGCGGTTCAATCATCGTTATGGTGAAGTGTTTCCCGAACCCAAAGCATTTAATTATGGGGGTGAATTGGTCAAGATACCAAGTCTCGATGGTGCCGGTAAGATGAGCAAAAGCGAAAATCAGTATGCTACATTATATCTTTCGGATGATGATGAACTGATAAGGAAGAAAGTAATGAAAGCAAAAACAGATAGCGGGCCAACGGCGCCTGGTTCTACCAAGCCTGACTATATTGAAAACATCTTTTTGCTGATGCGATTAGTGAGTACTGAAGAGGTGATCAAAAAATTTGAAGCCGATTACGATAATTGCAATATCCGCTATGGTGATATGAAAAAGCAACTGGCAGAGGATATGGTGAAATTTATTACTCCTATCCGTGAAAAGGCAGATGCTATCCGCAATGATGAAAAATACCTGAAAGATGTAATGGAGAAAGGTGCTGCAAAAGCAAGAAAAAGCGCCACTGAAACTATGAAGCTCGTAAGAGAAGCAATAGGCTTGAATTATTTCTAAAAAATACCTGGTAAATCACAAAACTTGTCCCGAATATTTTTCGGGATTCCAAAAAAGGGGTTTACTTTGAATCATCCCGGTTGAGGGAATTAGTCCTGTTATGGCAAAAGCAAAAAAACCAAAGCATATCGCTGTGGCTGGCAATATCGGAGCCGGCAAAACTACATTGACGGAAATGCTTAGCAAGCATTATAAGTGGATACCGAATTTTGAAGATGTTGATCATAATCCCTACCTCATGGACTTTTATGAGGATATGCCCCGCTGGAGTTTTAACCTGCAGATATTCTTTTTGAATAGCCGCTTACGTCAATTAGTGGACATTCAGAAAGGAACGGAAACCGTTATCCAGGACAGGACTATTTATGAAGACGCTAACATCTTTGCGCCTAACTTGCATGAGATGGGATTAATGAGCAAAAGAGATTTTGATAATTACTACCATTTTTTTCAAACATTAAAAACGCTGGTGCAACCTCCCGACCTGTTGATCTACCTGAATGCTTCTGTTCCGACACTGGTAGGACAAATACAAAAAAGAGGAAGAGAGTATGAAGAGAATATCAGGCTGGATTATTTGAAAAGATTGAATGAGTATTACAACAAATGGATCGCGGACTATAAGGAAGGACCATTGCTGGTGATCGATGTTGACAAGAACAAGTTTGCAGAAAGGGATGAAGATTTCGGGGATATCATCGGGAAAGTGGATGCACAGTTATACGGTTTATTCTAAGTGAGTATGAAAAAGATATTTCTTTTAGCAGCGCTGATAGTAACAACAGCAGGCATGATAAATGCCCAGCAAACCCTCAAAGACGCCCTTTACGGCGGCAGGCTCAAAAATGATTCTGGTTCGGTGGTGAAGAAGACCGACGATCTTTCCACGAAGATCGATACCAGTATGAAAAAAACACTGGAGATAAAAGCAAAAGATTCAGTAGCCAAAGCAGTAGTAAAAGCCGATTCAGTAAAACAAGAGAAGATAAAAGAAAATGTAGTTGCTGTCACCAAGGAGATAGCAAAAGATAATAATGCACTTTGGAAAGAATTTATTGACAAACTCAATGTGGATGTAAGGACCGAAGTGATGACATCCAAGAAGATCAGGAAAGGCAGCTATTCAATATTGGTTGACTATGAAATTGGTATTGATGGAGTAGTAGCAGTAAATAATGTCTCTGTTGATCCTTCCAACTCTTTTCTCGAAGGACAAATAAAAGAACGTATTATACAAGGTGCACCCAAACTCACACCTTCTTTATTAAGTAATGGTAAACCGAGGAAAACGCTAAAGAAGCAAATGCTTACTTATGCGAAGGACAAAGACTAATAGTCAGCGTATTCTTTATACTCTTCTAACTTCTTTGCTATTTTTTTAAGCCATTCAGCCTGTTTCTCTTTATTGATGCTGTGATTGGTTTCATCGTCGTAGTCATTTTGCATATCTTCCTTTTCTTTCAGTATATCCTGGTAGATCTTTTTAAGATCCTGCTGGTAGCTTTGTTTATTAAAACGGTATTGCCCCATCTCTTTATTCAACTTGCGGGCATAGATCTCGGCAATATCAAAATGCCCCTGCTCATGACCCAGTATATGATCGTTTTGATGCAGGCCCCATGAACGGTTCTTCGAAAAACTGCAGGTGATCTTATAACTAAAACTGTTATTACTCATGTTATACTCTATCCCGAGATAAGTAGTGGTAGAAGCCGCTGCATCAGAATTCAGGTTGGGTTTGGCTTTATAATCGGCCCATGTGAGCTTACGGTTTTGATCCCAGGGGATCAGTTCATCTTTTTTTTCCTGCGCCTTTAGCATAAAGGGCAATGAAAGGAGGATGGCTAAAAAGTATTTTTTTGTATGCATGGCGAAATAGTCAAACGTAATGTCGCCAAAAAAATTTTACCGGTTGTCCGGTATGGGGTTAAAGAAATCAAAAACCCACCCCTACTAAGTAGGGATGGGCCTTAAGCGTTCAAAATTAATAAGCTTATACTCTAGGTGCCGCTGCCAGTATTTCGGCAGATACCCCATCGGCGTATTTCTCAAAATTCTTTACAAATAGACCAGCCAGGTACTTTGCTTTCTCGTCATAGGCATTCTTGTCGGTCCATGTATTTCCAGGGTTCAATATTTCTGCAGGCACATTGGGGCATTCTTTTGGAATGGCCACTCCAAATACCGGGTGAGTTTCAAATTCAATAGTATTCAAATCACCTTCGAGGGCCGCGGTGATCATCGCCCTTGTATATTTTAGTTTCATCCTGTTGCCAATACCATAAGGGCCACCTGTCCAGCCTGTATTGATCATCCATACATTCACATTATGCTCCTGCATTTTTTCTCCCAGCATATGTGCATATTTTCCCGGGTGCAGTGGAAGGAAAGGTGCACCAAAACAAGCACTAAAAGTTGGCTTGGGTTCCGTGACGCCTAATTCTGTTCCGGCTACTTTAGCCGTATAGCCAGAGATGAACTGGTACATCGCCTGGCCCGGAGTAAGTTTAGAGATTGGAGGCAACACACCAAATGCATCACAGGTAAGAAAGAAAATATTTTTAGGCAACCCACCGATCGAAGGTTCCATGGCATTGCTGATAAAATGTAAAGGATAAGAAACCCTTGTATTCTCCGTGACAGAAGCGTCATCAAAATTGATCTTATTTGTTCCCGGGAAGAATGTAACATTTTCTACTAATGCGCCGGGACGGATCGCATTGTATATCTCGGGTTCTTTTTCTTCAGTAAGATTGATCGTTTTGGCATAACAGCCACCTTCAAAGTTGAAGATATTGTCCGACGTCCAGGCATGTTCATCATCACCTATCAGTTTACGGTTAGGATCGGCACTCAATGTTGTTTTGCCAGTTCCGCTCAGGCCAAAGAAAATAGCTGTGTCACCTGCATCACCCATATTGGCGCTGCAATGCATGCTCAATACTCCTTTTTCAAAAGGCAGAATATAATTGAGAATAGTGAAGATGCCTTTCTTTGTTTCACCTGTATAACCCGTTCCGGCTATCAATATCATTTTATGTTTGAAAGAAACAATGGCGCCGTTATGTTGTCTTGTGCCGCATTCTTTCGCATCCAGTTTCAAACCCGGTACAGAGATCACATGCCATTCAGGTTTGAATTTTTCCAACTCTTCTTCTGTTGGACGAAGAAACATGTTATAAGCAAACAAGTTGTTCCAGGGTTTTTCATTTACTACCCTTATGTTCAAACGATAACGGGGGTCAGCGCAGGCATAACAATCACGAACCCATATTTCAGGTAATTGATCCAGATAGTCAATGATCTTATCGAAAACAATATCAAAGTATTTTGGCTCGATGGGAATATTGAATTCATTCCAGTGAACAGATTCAGCTGTTGTTTCGTCTTTAACAGTGAACTTGTCTTTGGGCGACCGGCCGGTAAATTCCCCTGTTTTTATGACCAGGGCTCCGGTATCATTCAACACTCCTTCACCTATCCTGAGAGTGTCTTGCACCAACTCTTCGGGTGATAGTTGATAACGGATAGAATCTGTGTTTTTGAGGCCAAGCTTAAGAAGGTTTTGCGTAGGAAAAAACATTGTGGGAATTGACATAAATGCAATCGTCGTTTGTTGAAGGAGCAAAGGTAAGCCGCAAACCCGTTTCAATACAAACGGGTGTTAGTATTACACATTGAAAACAAGTTAATTTTTTCAGCTAACTGTTGGTTAGTCTCTATGTCTATCAATTGATTTTGAAAGATGTTGATCAAAGTCGGGGCTTTATTGAAAAACGTTCAATTTTTGACCATTTTTCCGCTTTTATGCTGAAAGGCGGGCCGCCGACCCCTTTGCGCTTTATCTTTAGCCATTAAAATCGAAACATGAAGTACTTGCCCCTGAACCCGGAGATATTTTCTAAGAACCGGGAACGTTTTGTCAGCCAGATGCAGAAGAACTCCATCGCCATTTTTGTGAGTAATGATGAGGTGCCAACCAATGGAGATGCATTGCATCATTTCAAACAAAACAGCGACCTGTTCTGGCTCAGCGGCGTAACGCAGGAAGACAGTATGGTGATCTTGTTTCCGGATAATCCGGATCCAAAATACAGGGAAGTGCTGGTGCTGGTTCGTCCCAATGAATTAAAAGAAAAATGGGATGGTAAAAGATTAAGGGTAAGTGAAGCGCAGGCTATGAGCGGCATCAAAACAATTGTGTGGCTGGATTCAATAGATGCAGTGCTGCAAACATGGGTGCACCTGGCAGATAATATCTATCTCGATAGCAATGAAAATGATCGTAAGGCAAGTTTAGTGCGCACACGCGACTATCGTTTTATTGATGAAATGAAAAGCCGCTATCCTTTGCATAATTACCTGCGGGCAGCTAAGATCATGAAAGAATTGAGAGGTATTAAAACCGCTCTCGAAATTGAAGTGATGCAGCAGGCAATCGATATCACCGATAATACATTCCGTCGTTTGTTGAAGTTTATCAAACCGGGTGCAATGGAATATGAGATCGAAGCGGAGATCATGCATTCATTTCTCTCACAAAGAGCCACCGGGCAGGCTTATCATGGAATCATTGCCAGCGGTGACAGGGCACGAACGCTTCATTATATCTCCAATAACCAGGAATGTAAGGATGGCGAGCTGATATTAATGGATTTTGGCGCCGAGTATGGTGGGTATTGCGCTGACTTAACCAGGACAATTCCTGTGAATGGGAAATTCACGAGAAGGCAAAAAACGGTTTACAATGCATGTCTTCATTTACATGATTATGCCAAGAGTTTGCTGAAGCCAGGTATCAGCATTGTTGACTATACCGATAAAGTGGGTGAAGAAGCCACCCAGCAATTTTTGAAGATCGGGTTGCTGAAAAAATCCGATGTTAAGAATGAGGACAAGGAAAACAGGGCCTATCGCAAATATTTGTATCATGGCATTTCGCATCATTTGGGAATAGATGTGCATGACCTGGGCACAAGAACAGAGCCGATCAAAGCGGGAATGGTCTTTACCGTTGAGCCGGGCATTTATATAGAAGAGGAGCAAATGGGTATCCGCATCGAGAACAATCTTTGGATAACCAAGAATGGGAACAAGGACCTCATGAAGAATATCCCCATTACTGTAGAAGATATTGAAACTTTAATGAAAAAATAGTTGAACATTGAGCATTGAATATTGAATATTTAATCGGTGAAAAATGCTCAATGTTCAATGCTCAATACTCAATCATAAAAGAACTATTCCTGCAAAATGAAGCAAATCCCTAACCTGTTCACTTTACTGAATCTTTTATTCGGCTGTTTGGCCATTGTTTTTTTACTTCAAAACGGTATTGAAATAATTGCCGATGCGCAAGGCGGGCAGTTGCTTGTTCTTCCTGAAAAAATATGGATGGCCTCTCTGTTTATTGGCTTGGCAGGCGTAGTTGATTTCCTGGATGGATTTGTTGCCCGGCTATTCAAAGCCACCTCAGCAATGGGTAAGCAATTGGATTCATTGGCAGATGTGGTAAGCTTTGGCGTGGCGCCAGGCATGATCATTTACCAGTTTCTGCGGCTCAGCATAGCTCAACAGGAAGATGGATTATCTGCTTCCATCATCTGGTTGGTGCCTGCTTTTATTGTTCCCTGTGCAGCAGCATGGCGATTGGCAAAATTTAATATTGATACTGAACAGGAATATGGCTTTAAAGGAGTTCCTACACCAGCGGTGGGTTTATTGATCGCATCATTGCCGCTTATCTATTGGAATGTGGAAGAGAATTGGGTGAGGGAGATCTTACTCAATCAATGGTTCCTTTACGCGTTTATTGCCATTGTAAGTTTCCTGATGGTATCGAATATTCCTATCCTCAGTTTTAAATTCAAAGACTTTAGTGTTAAGAATAATCTGCCGAAATATATACTGGTGTTAATAGCTGTTGTAGCAGTAATTATTTTAAAATGGCTGGCTGTTCCTGTCATTTTCATCACTTACGTTTTGGTATCTTTGCTCTTCAAAAACAAAACAACATGACATATACGGTCCAGGTAAAAGTGATGCCATTGAAAGAGTTGCTCGACCCACAAGGCAAAGCCGTAATGGGTGGTTTGCAAAACCTGGGAATTGGCAATGTAGAAGATGTGCGTATCGGCAAGAATATTACACTGCAGGTAAATGCTGATTCACCCGATAAAGCCAAACAAATCGCGGAAGAGGCCAGCAAAAAATTATTAGCTAATCCTGTGATGGAATACTTTGAGGTATTAGTTAATTAGTTTATTGGTTAATTAGGGAGTATCCTTAATTACGAGAAGTGTTTATAATTAGGAGCCTGATTAACTAATTAACAAATTAACCAATCAACTATGCTTTATCTCGTTCCTACTCCCATTGGTAATTTAAAAGACATTACACTGCGGGCATTGGAAATATTGAAAGAAGTTGATCTTATATTGGCGGAAGATACCCGAACAACTTCTCATCTCCTCAATCACTATCAAATAACAAAGCCCCTTTCTCCTTATCACCAGCATAATGAACATAAAGTATTGCAGCATCTCGTCAACCAATTGCTCGAGGGCAAGAAAATGGCGGTAGTAACAGATGCGGGCACACCCGGTATTTCCGATCCTGCTTTTTTACTGGTCAGAGAATGCGTTAAAGTTGGAATAGCTGTTGAATGTTTGCCGGGTGCCACTGCTTTTGTACCGGCCCTGGTTAACAGCGGCATCCCCACCAACCGGTTTTGTTTTGAAGGTTTTTTGCCAATGAAAAAGGGCAGGCAAACCTTACTCAAACAACTGGCCAAAGAAGAA
>DASVNY010000434.1:0-12011 GCA_036383615.1 Chitinophagaceae bacterium | reverse complement strand
GACGGGAACTTTCCCCAACCCAACAGTTGCTAATACTGCTATTACCAATGCAAAACTTGCAGATAATGCAGTAGGTACTTCTAAAGTACAGGATGCATCAATAACAAGTGCGAAACTGGCTGCCGGTGTTATTCCAACATCATTGCCTCCAAGCGGAACAGCCGGTGGTGATCTGACAGGAAGTTTTCCCAACCCAACAGTTGCGAATGGAGTTATTACAAATACTAAAATCGCAGATAATGCAGTAGGTACTTCTAAAGTGCAGGATGCAGCTATTACCAATGCAAAACTTGCAGATAATGCAGTAGGTACTTCTAAAGTACAGGATGCATCAATCACAAGTGCGAAACTGGCCGCTGGTGTTATTCCAACATCATTGCCTCCAAGCGGCACAGCTGGTGGTGATCTGGCGGGAACTTTCCCCAATCCAACTGTTGCTAATGGAGTTATTACAAATACTAAAATCGCAGATAATGCAATAGGTACTTCTAAAGTACAGGACGCTTCTATTACGAGTGCGAAACTGGCTGCAGGAGTTATTCCAACATCATTGCCTCCGAGCGGAACAGCCGGTGGTGATCTGACTGGAACTTTCCCCAACCCAACTGTTGCTAATACTGCTATTACCAATGCAAAGCTTGCTGATAATGCAGTAGGTACTTCTAAAGTACAGGATGCATCAATAACAAGTGCGAAACTGGCTGCTGGTGTTATCCCAACATCATTGCCTCCAAGCGGCACAGCCGGTGGTGATCTGACGGGAACTTTCCCCAACCCAACAGTTGCTAATACTGCTATTACCAATGCAAAACTTGCAGATAATGCAGTAGGTACTTCTAAAGTGCAGGACGCATCAATTACAAGTGCGAAACTGGCTGCTGGTGTTATCCCAACATCATTGCCTCCGAGTGGTGCAGCGAGTGGTGATCTTAGTGGAACTTTCCCAAGCCCTGTTGTTAATAAGATACAGGGTGTAACTGTTGGTGCTGTAGCGCCAACAACAGGACAGGTATTAAAGTTTAATGGTACACAATGGGTACCTGATACAGATATAAGTGGCACAGGTGGAAACCCAACTGGTTCTGCCGGTGGTGATCTTAGCGGAACCTATCCTAATCCAAGTATTGCAAATGGTTCTGTTACTTTTCAAAAACTTGCAACAGATGCTGTGACAACCCAGAAGATAGCTGATGCTGCAGTTAAAACCGCCAAGATTGATGACAATGCGGTAACTACTGCAAAAGTTGCCAATGGAGCGATAACAAATGCCAAGATCGCTGATAATTCAATTACTACTGCAAAGGTTGTAGATGGTTCTATCACATTGGCAAAACTGGGTCCTGATGTTGTGTTAAGTGGTGGAAACCCAACTGGCCCTGCCGGTGGGGAATTATCAGGAACTTATCCAAACCCTACGATTGCAAATGGAGTAGTAACAAATGGAAAGATTGCAGATAATGCTATAGGTACTACTAAAATCCAGGATGCATCAGTAACAGCTGCGAAGTTGGCCGCTGGTGTTATTCCAACAACGTTACCTCCAAGCGGAACAGCTGGTGGTGACTTGACAGGACGTTTCCCCAACCCAACAGTTGCGAATACTGCTATTACCAACGCAAAGCTTGCTGATAATGCAGTAGGCACATCAAAAGTTCAGGATGCTTCGATCACAAATCCTAAACTCGCTGATAATGCTGTAACAACTTCAAAAGTGGCTGATGGTTCTATCACATTGGCAAAGCTGGGACCTGATGTAGTGTTAGGTGGTGGTGGCGGTAGCCCAACAGGCGCTGCCGGTGGTGAATTATCGGGAACATATCCTAACCCAACAATCGCGACAGGAGTTATTACCAATACAAAACTTGCCGATAATGCAGTAGGTACTTCTAAAGTGCAGGATGCATCTATCACAAGTGCGAAACTGGCTGCCGGTGTTATTCCAACAACATTGCCTCCAAGCGGAACAGCCGGTGGTGACCTGACAGGAAGCTATCCTAATCCAACAGTTGCTAATACTGCTATTACCAATGCAAAGTTGGCTGATAATGCAGTAGGTACTTCTAAAGTACAGGATGCATCTATCACAAGTGCGAAATTGGCTGCCGGTGTTATTCCAACAACATTGCCTCCAAGCGGAACAGCCGGTGGCGATCTTACAGGAAGCTATCCTAATCCAACAGTTGCGAATACTGCAATTACCAATGCAAAGTTGGCTGATAATGCAGTAGGTACTTCTAAAGTGCAGGATGCATCTATTACCGCTGCGAAGCTGGCTGCTGGTGTTATTCCAACAACATTGCCTCCGAGTGGAACTGCAGGTGGTGACCTGAGTGGATCATATCCTAATCCTGCAGTAAATAAATTGCAGGGTGTTACAGTGAGCAATACTGCTCCAACTAACGGACAGGTTTTAAAATTCAATGGCACACAGTGGGTGCCAGGAACGGATCTTACCGGTAGCGGTGGATTAACGCTTCCTTATACAGCCACGCAGTCAAATGCAACAGCACTGTTTTCATTAACTAACTCTGGTGCAGGTGCAGGTTTGGAAGGGATCAACTCTACCAATACAAATAATGCCTTCGGTGTTACCGGAAGAATTTCTGCAGCGGCATCTGGTGTTGATGCATCAGGTGTTCGTGGTATTAATAGCGGTACCAACACTAATGGTCATGGTGTATGGGGATCACATGCTTCTTATGGCAATGGTGTGTATGGTACTTCTTTATATGGTAACGGTGTTAAAGGAAGTTCTACAGACGGTCCAGGTGTGTTTGGTACAAGTACAAACAGTTCTGCCGGTTATTTTGATATTTCGAATTATAGCAGTGCATCAGATGCATTGTTTGCTTATAACGTTGGAGCCGGTACTGCAGCAACGGCTATCAGTGAAAATGGACATGGCATATGGGGTATAACCTTTAGCCCGGCCTCTGCTGCTTTATTAGGTTATAATATCGGTGGTGGAGAAGGTGTAGTGGGAAGAACAACAAGTAATACTGCAGCTGCAGTTGTAGGAAGAAATGACGGAACCTATGCGGGCGTGCAGGGTATTGCCGGTATAGATGGTGGTACAGGTGTGCTGGCACAAGCCAATGTGGATGGAACAACAGGAAGTAATGCGCTTGTTGCAGAAGTGGTAGGAACAGCGGCTGGTAATACAGCAGTGTTCAAAGCAAACGGATTGAATGTGGCAAGAATTGATCGCACTGGTAAAGGATTCTTTAATGGCGGTACACAGGTTGGTGGCGCCGACGTTGCCGAATTCTTTGATGTGGAAGGAAGCCGTAAACAATATGAAGAAGGTGATGTGCTGATCATTTCTCAGAACTCAGATAGAAAAGTTGAAAAATCAGCAGCTCCTTATTCAACATTGGTGGCTGGTGTGTTTGCAACAAAACCTGGTCTGATGCTGACAGAAAGAAATGCAGAAGAGGATCAATTGAATGATATGGTGCCAATGGGTGTGATCGGTGTTATCCCAACCAAAGTTTGTTTGGAAGGTGGCGCTATTAAGAGAGGTGACCTGATCGTTACTTCGTCTATCCCGGGTGTTGCCATGAAAGCTGATCCTGATAAAGTAAGAGTAGGCCAGGTGCTGGGCAAGGCATTACAGGATTATAATGCCAATGGCGTTGGAAAAATAAATGTGCTGGTAAGCGTAAAATAAAAACGAATTAAAATTAAGAGCGTATGAAAAAGTTATTCCTTGTATTAATGGTAACCGGGTTTGCTTCAGTTATCAATGCACAACAAAAACCCAGCGAAAGATCTTTTGCTGATGAAGTCAGAAAAGTACAGGAGAAAAAAGCGGCGAGGAATCGATTAGTGAATCAGCAACCGCAAAGCGGAACCACACAGCCGGCAGTAGCACCTGCACCGGTGGCACCCGCTCCCAATGATAAACCATCAGCAAGACCGATGAAAGTGCCGGCCAAAAGAAAATTATAAACGAAGAAACCGATACCAACACGACTTAACCCCGCTCATGCGGGGTTTTTTCATAGTGCATCACGCTCTAAAAATCTAACCGCTAAACCACCACATTCATAGGGAAGATCAAAAAATAACTTTGTGTCCTTTGTGCCTTTGTGGGAAATTGGCCACGCTGCATTTGTAATTTCGATATGAAAAGTTAACTTGTACGCATTCTCCCTGTTGAAACTGTTTAGTCCTGCCTGCATCACCACCAAAACTAACAGTCATGCACAACAGCTCTTCGGCTACTGCAGCCGCACCCGTTTCTCAAAACGAACGGATCATTTTGCTCGACTCATTAAGAGGCTTCGCTATTCTTGGTATTTTATTGATGAATATTCCCGGGTTTGCATTGCCGGAAGCGGTTTATGGCGACCCATCCGTTTTGAATGAATGGGGCAGCATCAATTTCAAGACATGGTACTTTATTGATTGGTTCATGGAAGGAAGCCAGCGGGCACTGTTCTCTATGTTATTCGGCGCTGGTATCATTCTCTTTATTTCCCGCCAGGAAAAAAGGGTTGATGGTCTCTGGCCGGCAGATTATTTTTTCCGCAGGCAATTATGGTTAATGGTCTTTGGGTTATTCAATGCCTTTGTACTGCTTTGGTTCTGGGATATCCTGTTTCATTATGCCTGTTTAGGCATGCTGGCATTTGCTTTTCGCCGTCTTTCTCCAAAAGCATTGATCATTGCTTCTTTTATCAGCCTTATTTTAATGACAGCAAGGGAGAATGTGGATGCATACCGCGACAGGCGAATGATACAAAAAGGAGAAACGATCGCAAAGATCGATACTACTGTTACAAAGCTTACCGATAAACAAAAAGCTGCAATGGGGGCGATGACAGATTTTAAAGAAAGATCAAGCGCCGACGGCAAGAAAAAGAAAATGGATAAAAGTCTCGAAGCGGTTAGAGGTGATTACGGAAGTTTTTATGAATACCAGAGTGAAAGAAGTTTCAGGACCGAGATCAACTATCTCTATTTTGGAGGATGGGATATTCTTGTCTTTATGTTCCTGGGAATGGCCTTTTTTAAAAATGGGGTATTGACGGGAAATGCATCAATAAAAGTTTATTGGGGTTTATTTATTGCTGGTTTGGGTGTTGGCCTGATACTTTCTTATTTCAGGTTGCAACCGCTGATCGATTATAAGTTCAACTTTTTTGAATACACAAAGAATACTTCGTTTGAATTTTATGAAATATCCCGCACATTCAGGGCTGTCGGCATTTTTGGTTTGATCATGCTGCTGTATAAATCAGGTTGGTTCAAATGGTTGTTTGCATTGATGCGCCCGGTTGGACAAATGGCTTTCACAAACTATCTGGCACAATCATTATTTGTCGGGTTATTCTTCTATGGAATAGGATTAGGCTATTTTGGAAAACTGGAAAGACACGAGATCTATTATGTTGTAGCAGCAACCTGGGCCGTGGAAATTGTATGGAGCCATATCTGGTTACGGTTTTTCCGGTTTGGTCCGCTGGAATGGGCATGGAGAAGTTTGACATATTGGAAAAGGCAGCCTTTCAGAAAAAATGATCAATAGCAGATTCAATTCTCCAGCTTAAATCTTTTGAATGAATAAAGAATTAGTAACTACAATCACTTCCCCGGTCAGTCAGCGGGAAAGGATCGTTATTCTTGATAGTCTCAGGGGTTTTGCCATTCTCGGCATTTTGCTGATGAATATTCCATCTTTTGCAATGCCGTCGCCTTCCGGTCATGATCCTTCCGTATTTAATGAATGGGGAACGATCGACTTTATAACCTGGAAAATAGTTGACCTGTTTCCTGAAGGAACACAAAGAGCCCTCTTCTCCATGTTATTTGGCGCCGGCATACTTCTTTTTATTGGAGGCAAGGAAAAACGATTGGATGGTATGATGCCCGCCGATTATTTTTTCCGCCGCCAATTATGGCTCATTGTATTCTCTTTGTTTGATGTGTTCATTCTTTTATGGTCCGGCGATATTTTACTGGATTATGCAATAATAGGTATGATCATGTTTGCCTTCAGGAACCTGCCTCCTAAAAAACTATTGATCGGCGCCGGCTTATGTTTTGTATTTATGATGGCAACAGAGAACAGGAATCTTTACCAGGATAAAGAAATCATTCACCTGGGTGAAAAGGTGGCAGCAATTGATACCACCAAAACAAAACTTACGCTTATTCAAAAAGAACAGTTAAGCGCAATGGAGGGTTTTAAAAGCAGGAATACAACAGAAAGCAAATTAAAAAGCACTCAAAAAAGCATGGAGAAAAATACAGGAAGTTATCATGACCTGTACAAATACCGTACAGATCGGTATCTCAGCCAGCTGGTGACCTATCTCTACTTTGGTATCTGGGATGTGATGCTTTTTATGTTCCTGGGTATGGCTTTTTTTAAAATGGGCATACTAACAGGACAGGCTTCGGTAAAAACATATGTATGGATGACAGTAATTGGATTGGGCGTAGGGCTAACTGTTTCGTATTTCCGTTTACAACAACAGGTTGATGCAAAATTCAATTGGTATGAGCACGCAAAAAATACCTGGTTTTCCATGTATGAACTGTCACGCACCTTTCGGTCCATCGGGATACTTGGCCTGATCATGCTATTATATAAATCAGGCTGGTTTAAATGGCTGTTTGGATTATTGCGTCCCGTTGGCCAAATGGCATTTACCAATTACCTGATGCAATCATTGCTTTGTGGGTTGTTCTTTTACGGGGTCGGCTTTGGTATGTTTGGAAAACTGCATCGTCACGAAGTATATTATGTGCTTGCCGCAATTTGGGTACTACAAATTATTTACAGCAATATCTGGCTGCGGTACTTCCGGTTCGGTCCGATGGAGTGGTGCTGGCGCAGTCTTACTTATTGGAAAAAACAACCTTTTAAAAAAAGCAGAACCAATACAGACGCAACTGAGCTGGCCTAATCCTCCGTTGACCGTATTTCAACCTTAGCCAAGCTGTTTCTTTCTTACATTTACGTATGCGACAGCTCGCAGCTATACTTTTTGCGGATATAACAGGCTATACTGCTTTGATGCAGGATAATGAGCATTTGGCACGATTAAAACGAAAACGTTTCAAAGAAGTGCTGGAAGCCACTATTGAAGAACACCAGGGAAAAATATTACAGAACTATGGTGACGGTTCCCTTAGTATTTTCAACAGCGCTATCAATAGCGTTAACTGTGCTATTTCTATTCAGCAACAATTGCAGCTGGAGCCAAAAGTGGAAGTAAGAATAGGTATTCACACCGGTGATGTGGTGATAGAGGAGGAATCTATTTTTGGCGATGGCGTTAATCTTGCTTCAAGAATAGAATCACTGGCTGTTCCGGGCGGCGTTTTTATTTCAGATAAAGTATTTGATGAAATAAAAAATCACGGCAATATCAAAACCCGTGATATGGGTTTTTTTGAGCTGAAGAATATAAGAAACCCGGTACACGTTTATGCAATCGCCAACGAGGGCATTATTGTTCCTTCCCGTGATGAACTAAAAGGGAAAACAACGCAACCCAATAATCGCCTGGCGGTGTTGCCATTTGTAAATATGAGTTCCGACCCGGATAATGAATATTTCAGTGATGGTATTACCGAGGAACTATTGAATACGTTGACTAAAGTAGATGGGCTGCAGGTAACATCCCGCACTTCGGCTTTTGCTTTCAAAGGAAAGCAGGATGATATCCGTGAGATCGCTATCAAGTTGAATGTTGATAAAGTGCTTGAAGGAAGTGTTCGTAAAGCAGGCAATCGTGTACGCATCACTGCACAGCTGATCAACGCTTCAGATGGCTATCATATATGGAGCGAAACATATGATCGTAACCTCACCGATATTTTTGAGGTGCAGGATGAGATCAGCAGTATCATTACCAATCGTCTTCGTGAAAATCTTTCAACATCGCGGCCCGAAGGAGTTAAAGTAAAAGCCCCTGTAAAAAATATAGAAGCTTATACGCTTTACCTCAAAGGCATGCATTTTTATAATAAGCTTACACCGGCTGATTATTTTAAAGCCATTGATTTTTTTGAGCAGGCAATTAAGCTTGAACCAAACTATGCACATGCATATGCCATGATCGCTGGTTCTTATGCCTACCTGGGCGCTACAGGCCAGGAGAACCCGCAAAAAGCATTTGATATTGTAAAACGATACAGCGAAAAAGCGATGCAACTGGATGATTCGATCGCTGAAAGTCATATTGCGAAGGCTTCCATGCATTTGATATATGACTGGGATTGGGAAGCCGGTTACAAAGCATTACAAAAAGCCATCCAGCTAAATCCTGCTGCCCCGGATGCTTATCAAATGCTGGCGATGTACTATGTTTTCACACAAAATATCCCGGAAGCTGTTAAAATAATGGAGCAGGCGTCTGCTATAGATCCTCTTTCTGCGCCTACTAATCACTATTTAGCTGAAATGTATTTTTTTGCTGAGCGATATGATGACGCTATTAACGTTATAGACAAACTATTGGAGGTTAATCCAACGATGCGCATTGCCATCGAAACAAAAGGTTGGTCTGTGGGTATGAAAGGCGATTGGGAGAAAGCAAAAGAATATTTCCATGAAGTGCACCGGCTCACCAATCATCCCTTAAAAGGATTGGCGCCACTTGGTTTTGCATATGGAAAGTTAGGAGAAACAGAAAAGGCCCTGGAAGTTATTGCTAAGATAGAGCAACGGCAAAGGGAAGAACCCAATGTGGTAATGGACGGCGATATACTTGGCGTGTGGTGGGCCATGGGGAATATGGATAAGGTGCTGTATTACCTGCAACGCTGTATTGAAAAACCAATGGGCCCTATCACTTTTATCCTGTCTTATCCTCCAATAAAAGGAATTTCAAAACATCCGGCAGCCATGAAGATGATCGAAGATGCATTGAAAGCAAAGCAAAAAAAATAGTCGTATAAAATATCCCCTCAACATCATGCGGACATTTATTTTTCTACTCTTTGCAGGATTTATCATTTCCTGTAATGAAACTAAAACTTCCGGTGCAAGCGAACCGGTAAATTTTGATACAACCTACCAACAGGCTGTATTCACAGATGCTAACCGGCTGGAAAAGATCAAACAGTTATATCCTGTTATTGACAGCATTTTTAGAATCTATGCCGATACCAATCATTTGCCTGGCGTTGCCTATGGTTTGGTAGTGGATGGCCAGCTTGTTCATAAAGGAAATATTGGTTACACGGATATTGAAAAGAAGATACCCGTCACTTCATCTTCTTTATTTCGGATTGCCAGCATGAGTAAAAGTTTTACCTGCATGGCCATTTTAAAATTGAGAGATGAAGGAAAACTTAACCTTGACGATCCTGCTTATTTATATATTCCCGAATTGAAAAATTTAAAATACCCAACAGCAGATGCACCGCATATCACTGTTCGGCATTTGATGTCGCATGGCGCTGGTTTTCCAGAAGACAATCCCTGGGGCGACAGGCAGCTTGCCGATAGTGATAAGGACCTGGTGGAGTTTATTGGAAAACAGATATCCTTCTCCAATCCTCCCGGCATTGCCTATGAATACAGCAATCTTGGTTTTGCTTTGCAGGGTAAGATCATCACTAAAGTTGCCGGAATGCCTTACCAGGATTATATCAAAAAAAATATCTGCGAACCATTGGGCATGAAAACAACAACGTATGAATATGCGGATGTGGCCCCGGATAAATTGGCGCTTGGTTATCGCTGGCTCAATGAAAAATGGAACGATGAAGCGTTGCTGCATGATGTTAAAGATGGCTCGTGGGGAGCGATGGGAGCGATGATCACTTCTGTTGATGAGTTTGCAAACTATATCGCTTTTCACCTTTCGGCATGGCCGCCATCCAATGCAAAAGACGATGGACCGATCAAAAGAAGTTCGGTGAGAGAGATGCATCATCCCTGGCGATGGAATGGCCTCAATGCAAATTATAAATATCCTGATGGCAGAACATGCGCGACCACTTCGGCTTATGCATTTGGGTTGGGATGGATGAGAGATTGCGAAGGCCGTGTTTATCTTAGTCATAGCGGTGGCTTGCCGGGCTTTGGCAGCAACTGGTATATCATGCCGGAATATGGGATTGGTATCGTTTCCTGCGCCAACCGGACCTATGCTCCTATGAGAACAGTGAATCTCCGGATACTCGATACGATCATTCGAACAGCGCAGTTGCAACCACGACAATTGCCTGCTTCAAAAATCCTGGAGCAGCGAAAGAATGAGTTGATAAAGATCTTACCAGGTTGGAGCAATGCCGAACAGAGTGGGATCTTCGCCGAGAATTTTTTCCCCGATAACCCGATCGATAGTTTAAAGAAACAGGCAACAGAGCTCTATGCTAAAGCAGGGAAAATAATAGCAGTAAAACAAATGAAACCTGAAAACCAGTTGCGGGGTTCATTTATTATGGAGGGAGAGAAGATCGATATTGAAATATACTTCACACTTTCGCCGGAGAACCCGGGACGAATACAGGAATACCACATGAGGGAACTGCTTAAACAGAATAAATAGTTTTCGATTTTCCGATAGTTGTATCGCAAGGGGCGCAGTGAACCGCAATGGCCGCAAAGAACCTTGCGCCTTTGCGTATCCCTGACGGGCTTTGCGATACAATATCAAAAATAAAATCGACGCTTATCCAAGTAAGTCGTAACTTAAAAGAACAAAATACTTCCTTATGCCACGCATTAACATCCTTGTTTGCAGTGGTGTTTTGTTACTGAATGCCACTGCACTTACTGCACAGGTCCTGCCCCGAAACCCGACAGCAAAACAAGTTGTGAGCTATCAATTATGGCAACAACAGCAATGGGCCTTAAAGCAATTACCGCAGAATTCGGTGTTGTACCAATTTAATGCGCCAAAGATCTCCCGCTCGATACGGTTTACTTATCAAGAACCTTCACAAAACTCATTTCGGTTCATCAATGTGTATGCTGAATCTAATGAGCCTAATTCTTTTTTGGCTGCTCAAATAAGGCGCAGCGCAGAGGTCTATTCACAAACAATTCGCAATAGCTGGTGGAGAAATCCTTTGCAGGCGCCGGGTGCCGAGCTGCTGCGTTCTTTCATCTTACGAAATGAACCTGCGATCAGGCGATAAAAATTCCGTTATGGCGGTCAAGGATATTTTGATCATTGAGAATCTTGCTGACTTTGAGAAAAAGATCAACCGCGACAGCCGGCCCTACGACATCAATATGATGGTGATGCCGGGCACGCTGGAGGATAAACATAAAGATGTTGATCCGGAAAAAGGGATACAGGCCCTTCGTCGCCAATTCAACCTGGTTTATATTCTATTGGGAGGTGTGCATGATGTATATCTCGGCGCTGATTATCGCTGGTTAAAACCTAATGACCTCGTGATCGTTCCGGAGAACATGGTCTATGCTTCCAAAAATGTGCATAGCTGCAAAGGTTATTGCATGCATTTTAAAACTGAATTCATTCAGCCCCTCTTGACCAAACCCATTGCCGAGGAATTTTCTTATTTGGATATAGAGGCTGAACATATCATTAATGTGACCCATGAAGAAAGTGAGTTAATACAACAATCTTTCCGGGATATAATCAAAGAATATGAACGGTTCTCTCCTGAAAAAGATTACCTGCTACGTAATTATATTCATATCCTTCTGCTGAGGCTAAGAGAAATTTATCGGCCCCATGCGAAGAAGATCACCGAGTCGGCAACAAGAACCATGAAGATCGCCGGGCAATTCAAACGGCTGGTGGAAAAAAACTTTATGACTATCCGCGAAGTGAGCCAGTATGCCGCCATGCTTCATATCACACCCAAACATTTATCTGAGGTGGTAAAAGAGCATACGGGCAAATCACCCAAGGAGATCATCAATGATGTTTTATTATTAGAAGCAAAGGTTCTATTGGGCTCAACAGACCTGAATATTACCGAGATCGCCCACCGGCTTCAGTTTGGCGACCAGGCGCATTTTAGTCATTTTATCAAACAGTACACCGGCAGTTCGCCATTAAGTCTCC
>DASVNY010000433.1:0-1554 GCA_036383615.1 Chitinophagaceae bacterium | reverse complement strand
AAAGCCGCAAAGTTTTTTTCATTAATTGCTCTGTGTTGCATTGCCAATTGACCCAATTATAGTTGGATAATTATTATCTGCTATGTCGTCAAATTTGGGATCTCTTGCTACTTTATCAATCTCTTTCGATGGCCTGTTGTTGACCTCATCTATATGCTTAATGTCTTTTAGCTTTTCCAAATCCATCTGCATTAATTTGGAGGCAAGATTATCCTGGTTAAAGAAATTGAATATTTTGTTTCCGTCTTTTTCTGTTATTCCATTGTCAACAGTAGTAAGTATGTTTACGGTGTCACCTGTTTTTTGAGATACAGCAATTAAATGAATATAATATTCCAAGTCCTTGTTGCTGTCAGGACCCCGGCTTGTGTAGAGCAGTTTAATTTCTTCATTGTCTTCCAAAGCATTTTTGTCCATATTGAATTTTGAAATGTTCCAAAATTCATATGTGCTGCCACTACCGCAGCTCGCCAGGAATAATCCTATCAGCCCAATGATATAAATTGATTTTAGTTTCATTGATAATATTCGTTTTAGGTCAGTTGCTTTTGTCTGTCAGGGCTCATTTCCCCGGCAATAATCCTACCCTCACTTACAATTATCTCAATAGCTTCCTGGATATCTTTCTTAGTAGTTCTGAAATTTACAATACAGGCGCGCAGGCAATATTTTCCCGATACAACGCCATTTGATAAAAACAGTTTGCCGCCTTCCTGCAATTTGTTTAATAGCTTTTCATTAAGATCTTTTATGTATTCTTCGTTTAGCGCTTTGTTTTTAGTATGCTCAATAGGTAGGTAGCGAAAAGTTGCAATACTTAAATTCTGTGATATGGCTTCCAGTTCAGGATGTTTTTGGGCCTCACTGTAAAACAATTTTGATAGTTCAATATCTTCATTGATCATTTCAATATATCCCTTTCTGCCAACCTGTTGCATAGCCATCCAGACTTTCAATGCCCTGAAGCCTCTTGAGTTTTGAAAACCGTATTCATAATAATTGAGTGGAGGCTCTTCTGCACTCCCGTCAAAATTGAAATATACAGGATGGGAGCTATAGGTGTCAACCAGGTGCTGCGGATCTTTTACCAATGTACATCCTGCTTCCAAAGGTGCATATAACCATTTGTGCGGATCAAGTGCGATAGAGTCCGCCTCGGTAATACCGTTAAATAATGCTTTATACTGCGGTACAGCGGCGGCGGGAATACCATAAGCCCCATCTATATGAAACCATAGATCATGGCGCTTGCAAACAGCTGCTATGCCCGCCAGATCATCCACAACACCAGTACTTACATCACCGGCATTTCCTATTACCAGGAAAGGTTGCTTGCCCGCGCTACTATCCTTTTTTACTTGGTCTTCCAGGTCAGTTAGGTTCATTTTATTATTATCGTCAACAGCTACCCATCGAATGGCTGTTTTACCATGCCCAAACAAAACAGCCGCTTTTTCTATCCATATATGCGTTGCTTTTGAACAATAAAAAACCATTTCCTTGCCTGTATGTAGCAATCCTTTTTCTTTCAGCTCTTTTGGTGCTTTTGCAGTT
>DASVNY010000432.1:0-2738 GCA_036383615.1 Chitinophagaceae bacterium | reverse complement strand
ATTGAACATCTGACAGCTGATAAGCCTTCGGCCTCCCCTAACACAATGGTATAGTATCCCTGTTCATCGTGGTCGATCTTTTTAACAAAGCCATTCACTTCAAGAACCTTGCCGTTATATTTCCGGTTCGCTAAGGAATCGTTAGTTTCATATTCACTGATCAATGCTTTGGCATCAATGATATGATCAGGTTTTACTTTAGCAAGGTCCTTATTGGTACGACTATATTCACTATAGCCATACCAGGCAGCTCCAACTGCTGCTAATAGAATGATAAGCCAGATTATTTTCTTTGGTTTCATGAAAACAGGGATGCCCAACGGCCCGTTAATAATCGTAATCAACTGGGGGAAGGTTGCGTTGACGCAATGCTTTTTTATGAGGTTGAAATTGTTTGCGGGTAGTTTTCACCCCGATACTACTATTGATGCCACTCATCAGCATCTTAACAAGATAATTAAGTGATGAACGATCGCGGTTGCGGGCAAAGAACACCAGTCCTGTTCGACTGGAATTTTTGTTTTTTACAACAAAACTATTTGCCAGGAAATTGACAAGGGCGAGTTTGAATTTCTTAGTCTTTTTATCTCCTAATTTGAGTAGCTGGATTTTCAGATCATGATAGTACATATCTAATTCTCCGTAGGCATAGTATTCATCCCCATTCACTCTCATTATGAGACTATCCATATAACCTGATTTCAGTTTTATAGAAGACAGGGATGTTAATACAGGATTCATGATCCTTAGATCAGCTTCACCTATGCGGGCCACCAATAAAAAAGGTGCTAATGAGTCTGTGTAGGACTCCACTAATTTGATCCGTACAAAGGCTGAGTCCATCAGGTAACCTGATACGTTTAACCGAAAACTATCAGTTGCGGAATACCCAAAGTTTTTGATGGGAGAGGATACCAATGTTATCCTGCTGATAGGGATCGTTCCTGTTTGTTTGGTTTCCGCGTTCAATTCAGCATAAGAAACATTAGCATTGTTCAGGATCAGGCTATCAAGCGATAATTTAAAAGGGATCTTTTTTATCCGGTTTGTTGTTAGCGGTTTAATGATCCCGGGAAGAAAAGGTGGACGTTTGTCACGGAAATCATTAAAAACAACATCGCTGATGACCATTTTATTAATACGAACAATGGAGTCTTCGAAATAAGCATCCACATCAAATTTGCCGATAATTGTTTTTCCTGTTTTCAAACTGAAATAATCCGCCTGGAATTGTTTTTTCTTCGTAAACGCATCCCTATCTAAAGCAGGTGTATAAGAAAAGGAATCGAGGGTGAGTAATTGGTTTGCTTTGTTATAAGCAATATTGTTCCAGGTGAACCGATCGTCGCTGTTTGAATATGATGCGTTGACCTGTTCCAGGCTTAATTGCTTACTTGCTTTAAAGAGGGCTTTGAAACTGTTTACAGACTGGTTGCTTAAAAATGCATTTTTCAGTTTCCAGGAATCAATATTCAGGGTACTTTTCTTTTTCCCGAGATTGTCAAAGACAAAATTTTTGCCAACTAAACTTGTTGCTGTGGCCTTCCAGCTCTTGTCAACAGCCAGGTAAGAAATATCATTCAACTGCATCCCTACTTCTGCATTGCCCGAACTAACCTTTTTTCCATTCAACGCTATGAAAACAAAATTCTTTAGGAGCATATCCATTTGAGAAGCAGAGAAAGAAGAACCATCGGAGACCAGGTTGGTTATGATTAGTGGTTGTTGCACTGTTTTCGAGCCATCCCAGTTTATTTTCCATGTGCCATTATCAGTCTGTTTTGAAAAACGGATAAAAGGATTCTCAATTGTAATTCTATCAAAAGAGCCTTTAGGAAAGACAGCTAAACCTATAGAAGAAGTTTCTTTAAAACCCGAATGGATAGTTATTACAGGTCTGACTATACGTAAGACCGATGAATGCAGTTCTCCGTCGATAGCGGCTTGTACATTGGGAACAAAAGAGATGCTTTTCATTTGCAGGTCCACCGAGTCGGCCAGTTTCTTACTGCTGAAATGAATGTTTTCTAATAAACCTGCCTGCTGGTCATTGATCTTGAATCCTTCAATGGTGGCCTGGCTGGAGTTGCTATTTATCTGCAGGTACTTTCCTGCCATTTCTAGCCCTGCGATCAAAGGTTTTTCACCGGGTTTTAAAGAAAAAACAGAAGCAGTAATATTATCTATAAAGGCGTTTATTTTTTTATCACCCAGGACGAAGTTAAGTTTTGTGTTAGTGCCATTGATATCCGTAAGACTGATAAAGGAAGCGCCGGATCTGTCAGATGAACTATCCCTGGTCTTAGTTATAATATTGATATCCGCATTCTCCCAGTTAATGCCACCAATGCTCACATCGCCGGTAAATTCATTGATAAATATCTCGGTCATCAACACATCATTGGCTTTCGCATTGATCGTTCCCGCTGTATTTGTTACGAGTGCGGCTTTTGCTCTTAGGTGACTTTTCTCTCCGAGGTAATTAATATTGTTAAGTTGAACGGTAAGATCGTTGATCTTTAAAATCCCTTTACTAAAATCCAAATGATTCACAGAACGCCGGATACCTGCTAATTGGGCGGATCCCAATAGCTTTCGGCTTTCTACAGACATGCTTGCATTCTGTAAATGCATATCAATGCCGCCATTCAAATGAACTTTTATATCTCCGTTTACGATCTGCATATCCTCCAGCATTACCACATCATTTACACTTGCCAGCACGTCAAAGATGGTCC
>DASVNY010000431.1:0-3376 GCA_036383615.1 Chitinophagaceae bacterium | reverse complement strand
GGTAACAGGTGATTGATCAAAGTCCCCTTCATTGGCATGACGAAGACTCTTCCACCACAATTCGGGTTGCTGGTAATGATACGGTAATGGATGTTGTTTTACCTCATCAAGTCTTTCCTGCAGGTCACTCCAGAATTTTTTCTCCATCTCCTTTGCCAGCTCCTGCGCATCATCTTCTCCATGCTCCAGCAAGTATTTTACATATACTTCTCGTGGGTTAGCATGTTTATCGATCAAGGCATACAAATGCGGTTGAGTGAATTTCGGATCATCACCTTCATTGTGGCCATGACGACGATAGCAAACCATGTCAATGAAAACATCCGAATTAAATTCCTGGCGATAGCGGGTGGCTATTTCAACACATTTCACCACGGCTTCAGGATCATCGCCATTTACATGGAAGACGGGGGCCTGTATCGCTGCTGCCAATGATGTGCAATAGTCAGAACTTCTCGCATCATCGAAATCTGTGGTAAAACCGATCTGGTTGTTGATAACAAAATGAATAGTGCCGCCGGTGTAATAACCAGCCAGTTTACTCATTTGTAAAACCTCGTACACGATACCCTGCCCTGCTACCGATGCATCACCATGAATAAGTATCGGCAATATTCTGTCGTACTCGCTTTTATACATCACATCAGCCTTTGCTCTTGCGAATCCAACTACAACAGGATTCACCGCCTCCAAATGAGAAGGGTTAGGCATCAGTTTTAGATGGATCGTTTTGTTATTGGAGGTTTGCAGTTCACTACCATAACCCATGTGATATTTTACATCACCGCTACCCATTGTCTGATCCACTTTGGCTGTTCCTTCAAACTCGCTGAAAATTTGTGAGTAGGTCTTGCCCATGATATTTGCCAGCACATTCAATCTTCCCCTGTGTGCCATTCCTATCACTACTTCCTGCACATCATGATCAGCTGAAGTATTAATGATAGCATCCAATGCCGCGATGGTCGTTTCTCCACCTTCCAACGAAAATCGTTTCTGTCCTACGTATTTGGTATGAAGAAATTTTTCGAAAATGACGCCCTGGTTCAGTTTTTCGAGAATTCTTTTTCTTTTTGCCAATGGTAATGGATCACTGAACTTTTGTTCCATTTCATTAGCGAGCCAGTTAACAATATTCTGATCACTGATATACTTATATTCTAAGCCAACACTTGATGCATACACTTTTTGCAACTTGTCAAGCATGTTGCGAAGCGTGGTTGCACCAAGACCCAGTCTCTCTCCTACTTCAAATGTTTTATCGAGATCATCTTCACTTAATCCAAAAAAAGAAAGATTCAGGTTAGCGTTCCTGTCTTTTCGTTCTCTTATCGGGTTGGTCTTTGCTTCAAGATGTCCCTTATTACGATAACCGAGGATCATGCGGTAAGCGCCTAATTCTTTTCTCCAACCGATCGTCGTTGTTTGATTATCGCTAACCTTAGTCGGCGCCGCTGAAACAGTAGTGGGTTTGCCATTAGAAAAAGCTTTGCTGTTTTCCATGGCAAAATCGAAGCCTTCAAAGAATTTTTTGAGTTCGGGATCAACACTATTGGGGTCCTTTATAAAATCACGGTAAAGGTTCTCGATGAAATCGGGATGAGAATTGGTGATATAGGAAAAATCCTTCATGAAGACGGGTTATTATATGCGCTGAATTTCGGGCCACAAATATCGCTGAAAAAAACCAAATTTTCCGCCTCATTACGAGGGTTTTAGAAAGCCGGCCGATGCCGGGAACCCTGGCCAACAGCATGGTGATTTCTCAATAAAACAGCAAAGAATTAAGTGGCTGGAAATTTGGTGATTAATAGGCCTGCCCTTACCTTTGCCTCCCAATAAAAACATTGGGACTAAAATTGATATAGATGGCTAATCACAAGGCAACAAAGAAAGATGTACGTCAGGCTGCTAAGCGCCGCGAAAGAAATAAATATTATGGCAAGACTACCCGTAATGCCATCCGCGACCTGAAAGCAGCAAAAGGTAAAGAAGTGGGCGAGAAGTTTCCTGAGGTTGCCGGAATGATCGATAAGCTGGCTAAACGTGGTGTGATCCATAAGAACAAAGCCGCTAACCTGAAAAGCAAGCTGGCTAAAAAAGCAAATGCTGCAGCAAAATAAGCTGACCTAATAAATTATCAGAAAGGCATTCTTTATAAGGATGCCTTTTTTTATTACTCTTCCTTCTTTTTGTTATCGTAACGAACGCCCCATTCCTCCATTGCCTGGAACAGTGGGATGAGTTCATTCCCTATATCAGTAAGATAATATTCTACTTTGGGAGGAACCGATGGATATATCTTCTTATAAATAATACCAAACCTTTCCAGTTCCTTCAATTGCTGATTCAACACCCGTGCATTTGCTTTGGCCTCCGCCAAATGTTTTTGCAATTCAACAGGTCTTTTTATTCCTTCATGAAGACAGCGAATGATATCACGTTTCCACTTCCCTTCTACCACATAAAAAGTAACATCAATACCATTCCTTCTTTTAACGGGTATTTTTTTCTCGTACATAGGCAGCAATTGACAGGGCGAATTTTATCAGGTACCTGATAAAATTATCAAATTACTTGATTTTGCAATCGGTTGCATATTTTTATTTTACTGTTAACTTCCAATTCAGCTATTGTCATTTTTCAAAAATAAATTACAATCGGTTGTAATTTATTATAAAACCTCCCTAGGGAAAGAAATTTCCACTATCCTCTTCCTTTTTTCTGCAATAGCAGTAACGGTACCGCTTTATTCATATTAAAAAACAAAACGATTATGCAACTTGTCATTACCCACAACAGACGAGCCATTGCCATTCTATCCACCCTTTTTCTGAATTTTATTTGCGTTGGATTATTTGCACAAACCCCACCACTTGTGTATAACCAGGAAAACACCGGTGCAGCCAATCCCACTCCACCATTACCTGCACTGGCTGATCTGCCCATCGTTCAACCATTAACCGATCCCTTTATGTGGTCAAATGGAAGCGGACGCTCAACCAATTTTGCTGATTGGGCCAAACGCAGGAATGAGATCAAAAAAGAAGTTGAACATTATGAGATTGGTCGAAAACCGGAACGGCCGACAGATATTACAGCAACCTACACACCCACTACTGCCACGAGCGGCACATTGCGGGTGGTTGTTACCGTAAACGGACAATCGCTTACGCTAACTTCAGCCGTAGCGCTTCCGGCCGGAGCCGGCCCCTTCCCCGCTATCATTGGTATGAATAGTGCAAGCGGAGGAATTCCGGCAGATATTTTTACAAGCCGCAGTATTGCCAGGATTACGTTCAGCCATAACAATGTAACGACATATGGCAATCCCCAATTAACGGATCCTTATTTCCGTCTTTATCCTGACCAGAAT
>DASVNY010000430.1:0-2619 GCA_036383615.1 Chitinophagaceae bacterium | reverse complement strand
GCACGAACATTACGGATAGCGACAAAATCATTTATTATTTGTGCTGTATAAGAAGAGTCGCCTGCTTTTGTATCGGCACAGGTGTAGGCAAATGTTCGTTTTGTTTTTCCATCAACCGCTTGTAAAACAGTATCCGTCATTCTTATCTCTTCCACGATCTTTTTCACAGAATAATTCTTCAGATCATATTCCGGTTTCACCCATTCTCTGCCGGGGCCACCGATACATGGATGATATAAAGTGTGATTGCCTAATTCATGGCCATTGGAAGCCGCTCTTCTCCATTCAGGAACACGATCGCGAAAAGCCGGTGAGAAAGCGGTGATATAAAAAGTTCCTTTCAGCCCCAATGAATCCAGCACAGGCAGTGCATTGTCGAGATGCTGACTGATTGCATCATCATAGGTGAGCACGACGGCACATTTTTTTCCCTGCCAGGGTTGATTAAATTGAGCGATAGCAGGTATCATCCAGACAAAAATGCCGGCAGCTATAAGAAAGATTTTTTTCATTCTATTTCTTTATCGCTGCTTCAAATGGAGAAGCAGGCAAGCCTTCTTTATTATATAGATTTACGCCTTCAGGATTATCGGCCCAGGCATATTTTACATAGACCGGGTTTTTGACCCCTTCGTACCAAACCTCTACCGTATTATTCCTGATAATAGCTTTGGCAGGATAATATTTGCCATCTGCCCCGGCTACAGCAAAATGCCTGAGTTCTTCATTATCTTTTGCGATCAAACCACTACCAGTATTGCTGAAATGTATGATCAGCTTTTCACCTGCAGCTTCCATCGATTTATACAATGGCCCCGAAGCAACCAATTTCTTTTCGCTGTAAGCCATTTTCCTGGCAAGCAATGAAAGCCTGTAACCAACATCTTTTTTATTTTCAGGGTGAAGATCATTCCATTCTCCAAGATCGATGGCAACAGCCATACCTGTATTAGGAACAGTAAGTGTTTGCAATTGCTGTTCCCGAAGCGCAGCCCACTTGCTGCTTTGTTGAGGGGTTGGCGCTGCTTCCATATAATTGGGGAGCTGCACAAAAAGAAAAGGAAAATTACCAACGCTCCATTTGCTTCTCCAGTCTTCGATCATTGTTTGCATGATCGATTTATAGTTGTCAGGATAATTTGAATTGGTTTCTCCCTGGTACCAGATCGCGCCTTTGATCGGGTAATTTATCAATGGAGCTATCATCGCATTATAAAGCCCTCCCGGTTTAAAACGTATTGTTGTGGTAGCGGGTGAGCCTTTTAGCGCAGTAGCGCCAACTTTATATTTCCAGTTGCCTTTAAGATCGATCGTGTCATTCGCTGCAGTCAGCTCATATCTTTTCTGCTGAACAAAACCACCATTGCCTGAACTACTGAGAACACGGATGACGACCAAATTTTTTCCTTCTTTAAGCACATTGTTTTTTAATTCATATCTTCTTGCAGGATATTGATACGTGGTGTTACCAACAAAAACGCCATTAACAAAAACAGAATCGGCATTAGTGATCGTTCCCAATTCAAGCTTGGCAGGCTTTCCGATCATTGATGCCGGAACGTTAATTTCTTTTCTCAGCCATACGACAACATTAAAAGGTCCTGTTGGATTTCTTTTCCAAACGCCGGGTACTGTCATTTCCTCCCAGCTGCTGCTATTGAATGAAGGATCTTTCCAGTTTTGTTTTTGTCCCTCATCGGCATCATTGATCTCTTTATTCCATGCATTGCCTGCAACCCTGTCTTTGTTTTCAATATCAGCGATCAGCTTTGCATCTTTGAACTTTTGCATCTCGTTATAGTAATCAGGGAATTTTTTCAATGCATCCTCACTTATCCATGCTTCAGCAGGTGAACCACCCAGTGCCGCATTGATCAGGCCAATGGGTATTTTATATTGTGCATACAACTCTTTTGCAAAAAAGTATCCTACTGCTGTAAACTCGCCCATGTTCTGGGGAGTTACAGCTTTCCAGTTCGCATTCTCAACATCGGTTTCGGGCTGGTTAAAATTGTATTTATCGGGTACGAGAAAATGACGAATAAAATTGTTATTAGCTGTTGCTATCTCTTCGGCATATTTATATTTCAGTCTTGCTCCCATTCCTTGCTCCATATTGCTCTGTCCACTGCAAAGCCATACATCGCCGACAAGAATATCTTCAATTACCAAGCGATTGCTTGCAGCGATCTTCATGTAATAGGTGCCACCAGCTTTTTGTTTTGCCAATGTTACACTCCACTCTCCATTTTTATTGGCTTTGGTAGTGTATAGTCTTGATTTATTAGAACTAAACATCACCGACACCTGTTCACCCGGGGCCGCCCATCCCCAGATTTTTAATTTGCAATCCCGTTGTAGCACCATGCCATTGCTGATGAGTTTTGGCAAACGCACCTGCGCATGAGCAGTTGATTGACTTATCAGTAATACAAGAGTGATATATCTGACAATTTGTTTCATGTTAATTGCTCCATTGAAATGCGAAATATTCCGCTTGCTCTTTCCCAGTATTTAATAAAGCATGGGGGATCATAGATGGAAGAAAAACCAGGTCGCCGGGTGAGGCCGGGGATAGTTTTCCATCAATATGCATAGTAACATTTCCACGCAGTATCA
>DASVNY010000429.1:0-2484 GCA_036383615.1 Chitinophagaceae bacterium | reverse complement strand
AGCCGCTTTTACATACACGATAAGACCGTATTTTTCTTTATCGCTGAAATCAGCTGACGGCGTTTCGACGGCTTCTTCCATTGGAATTTGCGACAGCGCCATATAGATCGTACCGATAAATTGATCCAATGGTTTTTCCTTTACTTCTTTGGGCAGCACATTTCCAAAAATGCTGTTGGCTTTGTATTTCTCTGCTTCGTAGCGAAACTGGTAATAGGTATTGATACCTTCATCCATCCAGGCATGAGTTCTTTCATTGCTTGCCAGCATTCCGTAGAACCAATTATGCCCCACTTCATGTGCGATCACTGCATCAAGCCGCGGTTCATCTGCACCGGGGCTGGTGATCAATGTGATCATCGGGTATTCCATTCCGCCTGACATTACATTCTTGGGACCTTCAACAGCCTGCACTACTGGGTAAGCATATTCACCGATCCAGTTTGAATAACGGCGAACCGCATCTTCTACATACGCAACACTTTTTGCCCAATGCTCATTTCCTTTTTCATAGCCATAGGTAAAAACATCGATGATCTTTCCGGAAGCCAATTGTGCTGTGTCATAGCGAATAACAAAATCTTTATCAGCGAACCAGGCGAAATCATGAATATTCTCTCCTTTAAATTGCAATGTTTTGGTAGGATTCGAATTGAGCGGTGAATACTTGAGCACTTTAGTGTTGCCGACCCTATTAAGGTTTCCTAATTCGATATACTTATTTCTTTCATCACTGTTCTGCAACACACCTGTTGCACCTATTACATAAGCTGAAGGCACCGTGAGGCTGACATCGAAACTTCCGAATTCACTATAAAATTCTCCCTGGTCCAAATAGGGGATAGGGTGCCATCCTTTACGATCATACACAGCGGGTTTAGGATACCACTGGCACATGATATAGGATTTGTCAACCCTGCCTGAACGTGATGAGTAAGTTGGGATTTTCACAGTGAAAGGAGTAGCAATAGTGATCTTTTCACCAGTCTGCAAGGGTTTTGGCAATACCAACTTTACAATATCAATATTTTCCGGGTCAGGTTCTGCCGTTGCTTTTTCACCATTCACCGTAAAACTAAGACCATCTATATAGCCTTTGTCTTTCATTTCCTTCCATCTCTTCTTGCCATCACCATCTCTGAATATTTGTTTGGCATAAGCAGAGTTGTCACTCTTATAGGCATTGGGCCAGAGGTGGAACCAGATAAAATCGAGTTTGTCAGGAGAGTTATTGATATACTGGATCGAAGCATTTCCTTTTAAGCTATGCTCTTTATCGTCAAGCGATACATCGATCTTGTAATTAACTTCTTGTTGCCAGTAAGTTTGCTGGGAAAAGGAAACGAAAAAAAGTAATTGTCCAATCAGGATCAGTCCGAATCTTTTCATGAGGATGCAATTTTCTCAAATTTAACAGCTTAATTCTAAAAATGGAAGGTTCAATCTCTTATATCTTTGAAATATGAAGTTTGGGAAGCGGTTATTAAATATTATGATCCACAGTTTAAGCATTTCATTTTTACTCGTACTGGTACTGACCAGTAAACAGGTTTTCTCACAGGAAATTGATATTGGAGTTCAATACGGTCGCTTTTGGGCTCCGTATGGACATCAGGATTTTGGAACTGGCCTACGAAAAACCCCTCAGTCCAATTATAATTTTTTTCCTTCAGTGACAGTCAGCAAATATTATTCAAACAAACTGTCAGGTGAATTAGGTGTGTTTATTACATTATACCAACAGTATTTCGGTACAAGAAAATACAAAGCGGCCTTTGCATCTCAATGGGGAGCAGGTCATGTAATATTGAGAGCTGGCTATTCTTTTATTCGTAAGCAAAATTTCGAGATCAGGGCAAAAGCAGGCATAGGATTAGGAATTGCGCCGGATATGTATGAAGGAGAATTTCGCGAGATGTTTGTATATCCATATGTTGATTCAATATCAAGAGGTACAATAAAGAGAAATTTTACACCTGTTTTTCCCACAGTTAGCACGGGTATTGATCTTTCTTATAAGCTGGCTAAACGATTTAAAGTTTCACTGGCCGGCAATTATACCAAAGGTTTTGTGAGGATCACGGAATATGACATTTATTACAATGATGGAAGCGGCAGCAATGACCAGCGGGCAAAACAATGGGGCACTGGTGATTTTTACGGGATACAATTAGGAATTCGTTACCAATTAAGAGATGAGAAAGGCCATAAGGCAGGGAAGAAATAATTTTATTATACGCTCTATGTTTTCTTACCACATAGGCACATTAGAAACATAGGTTTTCACATAGAGGCTATGTGACTTCTACTGTGATCTATCTGCCTATGTGGTTCAGTTTATACATATACAGGAAATTTCAAGAAACTATCAACCTTACTTTCCTTTCCCCGTAAAAATGATCCGCAGGGTGTGGATCATGATCTTAAAATCAAGCGCCAGGGAAATATTTTCAATATAGAGCAGGTCGAATTTGCTGCGTTCGA
>DASVNY010000428.1:0-3668 GCA_036383615.1 Chitinophagaceae bacterium | reverse complement strand
AAATTGAGTAAGAGAAAAAATCAACAATGCAGATCAAATTTCGATCTCTCCTTTCATATAAAAAGCACATTTGCCACCCATGATAACACGATCACCCGTTTGTTCGCAATAAACAGTGCCACCTCTTTTTGATAATTGTTTAGCTGTCATTTTATTCTTGCCAAGCTTATAACTCCAGAATGGAATAAGTTGTGAATGCGCAGAACCCGTAACCGGATCTTCATCAATGCCTGCCGTGGGCGCAAAGAATCTCGATACAAAATCCACTTCCTTACCGGGTGCAGTGATCATGACCATCGTATTGAATTTACTCATGATCGCAAAGTCAGGAGAACATTTGCGCACGTCATCTTCATTTTCCAGCTCAACAACATAATCACGGTGCTTATACACACCCACTACAGCAAGATCACCTAAAGAAGATAGCAGTTCAGCAGGATAATCACTGACGCGTTCAGGGTTCCAGGAAGGAAAATCGAGGAAGAACATATCCCCGCTCCTGCTGATGGTCAATGGACCGCTTTTTGAATGGAACTTTATTTCCGGTTTATTACAACCAAGAAGATTATATAAAACATACGCAGAAGCCAGTGTAGCATGCCCGCAAAGATTTATCTCCACTGCCGGCGTGAACCAGCGAATATCATAATCATCTCCATTGCTGACAAAGAATGCCGTCTCAGCGAGATTATTCTCCATAGCTATCTGCTGCATCAATGAATCCTCTAACCATTCCTGTAAGGGAACCACTGCAGCAGGGTTGCCGGCAAATAATTTATCCGCGAAAGCATCAATTTGATAAATAGTCAATTTCATAACTGTCTTTTTTCTTTATAAAACTGTGGCAGAGAAAGTTTATAACGAACGGCTATTACACGAATGGCAAAAATAATAAGTATGCAGATGATCTTTGAAACATCGGCATCAAGATTGATCTTTTTTAAAAGAAAATAAACAAGCCCGCCGGCAATACAAGCCAGTGCATATATTTCTTTCCTGAACAATAAAGGCACATCATTTAATAAAACATCTCTTATTACCCCGCCAAAGCAAGCGGTGATCGTTCCGAGAGCAATGCAGACACCTGTACTGAAGTTTTTCTCTATTCCCATTTCAACCCCGATGATCGTAAACAGGCCAAGACCCAATGCATCAAACAGAAATAATGTTGTAGTGAATTGTTTTAAGAACCTTCCGAAAAACATCGTTGCAATGGCAGAAGCGAAGATGACGATCGTCGCTGTTTCATTCCGCAACCAACTTACAGGAAGATTGCCGATCATTATATCCCTCAAAGTTCCCCCGCCAATGGCAGTAACAAAAGAAAGCACCAGCACTCCAAAAGGATCGAGTCGCTTCTGCATGGCAAGAAAGGCGCCGGAAACCGCAAAGGAAAAAGTTCCCAATATATCTATGACAAATAAAAAATCAGTCGGCATATCCTTTTACTGTTCGTCGGGCAAACATACATTGTTCCGATTGCTGATGGCTATTGTTTTTTCAGTACCACTTTCAATTGGCTGAACTTGTAAGCTGCTTCCAGGAAGGCCACATAATTCGACCAGCTTTCCTTTTTATCAAAATTCTTTTTGTAGAGCTTGGTGGTACTGATCAGCAATTTGTTTTCCTCCAGTTTGGCAGTAGAAATAAAAGAACCGCTTTCATTATCCACCTGCATATTCAGGTCCTGTAAACCATCGGCAGTATAACCTGCCGGCAAGTGTACAGTGATCTTGTTGCTGATCGTCCTTGCATAAGGCAACCAGATATCTGCCTTCCTGCCGGCCAATTCGGACTCATCCAGTTTTATTTGTCCGCCTATGAATTTGCCTACATCAAGAATATAATTCCTTCCGGCTTTGCTTATCATTTTTTTCAATGTGAACTTCTCTTTGTATTGCAACCAGGCGGTATCACCAAACCGGCCATCTTTGATAAGCTCAAAATCTTCGTATTTCTCCAGGTCCAGGTCATCTTTCAGCATTTTTTCAAATATCTCTTTTCGCTCACGGATATGTTCCTCTTTATCGGGATCATCATATCCTTTCGCATCCCCGGTTGATGCCGGTATTACTGCGGGTTCATCCTTTTTCTTTTTATCCTTGTCATTGCTTCCTTTGGAATCGGAAAAGTATTTTGAAAAATCCTGGGAGAGATAGCTGCGTTCAAGGTTGGCAGCACCGATCCTTGATCCTTTATCAGAACCCAGGTAGGAACTTGTTTTTTCGATCTTTACCAGGTCCATCGCCTCATTAAACCTGATATCGAAATCCTCTTTCTCGATATTATCATTAAAGGTGCTCACAGGGATCGTGGTCCTGTAATACCTGTCAGGCATATCATAACCGATGCTGTAACCTTCTGTGCCTTCCAGGTAAGCATACGGTGTTCCAAATGCATCGAAATTATTAAACGCCTCCAGGAAATAATATTTATTCTTCACTTTCACTTTCAGCACAAAGTCCAGCTCTTCCATAAAGATCGCATCCCGCCATGCACCGAGTTTGCGGGGCATATACACCTGTAGTTCCGCTGGTATTTGTTGCATAGCCAGTGCCATGCGCAGTGCAGTAGCGAACGTGATACTATTGATACGTATTTCATCCTGTCTTTCTTCTTTTTGTTTCTCATCTTTTTGTTGCTGTGCCACCACTTTTTTATAGAGCTTTTTACCTGTCATGTACTTTTCAAGCTCCGATCTTACCGGGCCCTTATAATACATTTCAAGAAAAACTTTTCGCAGGCAATAATAAGTTTCCTTAATGATCTCATCATTTGTTTTTAAAACACCATCTCGTTTTTGCTTGCTGATATACTCAGTAGTATAACCCACCAGGCTGTTCACTGTGGGAGTCTGGTATGCCGCGGCACCACCAAAGTAGCGATACATCGCTACCGGGTCAATACCAGCACGATCAACTGTTGCCTCTCCCAATGTTTTTGAAGAAGGATCATTATCTGCCAGCAGCACCACCCTGAATTTCACCGTAGGAGTGTTCCTGAATTCAAAATTCCAGCGGTCCTCACTTGATTTATCCCGGTTGTTATCCATGAAGTAATAAGAGAGGTATGATTCCCTGTCACCATAAACAGAAGCTTTATTATCAAACTTCAATGTAGGGGCGCCATTATAATTCCGGTATTTAACTTTCATACCATTGGCCATGGTGAAACGATATTGCTGGTAAAGTGTAGGGTAAGTATTTGCCAGCGAAAAAATAAAGGGAGTGAATTGGATACCCTCGGTTTTCATATCCCAGTCATAAGTGGAGCGAATGGAATAATCAATGATATCGCCCACTTCAAGATTGGGGATAGCAATCTTCATTGAACGGATCGCCAGTTTATAAAAGATAGGTTTATAAATATCCGGCACATCACTTTCTTCTTCGATAGCTGTCTTCATGTCAAGGGTCTCTTCTTTACCGGAAGCTTTAATGATCCTGTATTCTGCCTTGCCATCTCTTCCCATGGTGACATAGTAAAAAGTAGAAAATTTTTCGAGTGCATTTTTATCCTGCAGTTTGATACGTTTATGCACATACTCATTGATACGGACAATGGTAGCGGTATTTTTACTTGAGCCGGGTCTTGTAAAAAGGTATTCTGTCCGCTGACCAATGATAACGGCACTTTCGTTCTTCCATTGTTCCGGTACAGCCGTCACT
>DASVNY010000427.1:0-3520 GCA_036383615.1 Chitinophagaceae bacterium | reverse complement strand
GCATTGTTGGAAGGAACAATATCATAATAGCGCTGTACCGATGTGCTTATTCCTCCGCCGCTTTGCACAGCATGCCCCCTCCGGATCACTGTGCTGCCCAAATTTTGTGATGAGCTGATGATGGCGCCAAGATTACCAGGATTAAGTGATGCCGGATTGTTTAATGTATTCGTGATCTCAACATATCCGCCGTTGGGACCGATAATTCGACTTGTTTCTGACTCGCTATTCAACAAAGCAGATGGCTGTAGAAAAATATTATTGTTATTAAGATCAATCAGCCCTGTAGTAAAGTTGATCGCCGACCCGATATTCACACTTCTTTGAAGTGATAATTTAGCATTACCCGTTTTGGCGATCTCCGCAATATCAAACAAAGGCGCGCTGTTTCCTGATATCGTATTATTGGCCGATCCGGTAAACCTGAATATTCCTTCGCCAGCAGCCTGGCTAATAGTTCCATCATTATCGAGATTCATATCCTGCAAGGTGATAACGGCACCACCCGTGGTTTTAATAGTGGCACCTGCCTGTACTTTTAAAACATTCTGAGCGGATAAGGTCATTGACCCGGTAATAAACAACGTCAATAAAATTATTCGTTGCATGGGTTTGATTTTTGTAGGATAAAAGTATTTCGGGAAGATCAAACGATATTAATGCCCTTAGCAAAAGGAGTATTCCATTTAGTAAACGGTCGTTCCTACACTATTTTTGAAGGAGATAACAATAGCGGAACAGCTTATTCTCAAAATCAAAAGGGGTGGTTGCTTTAGTGATATCCTTAACCGATGAAGCATGTATCTTTCCTGTTTCAATAACAAATTTTCTGAAATTGGTACTGAAATAAAGTTGTCCGCCTGTTGTAAGCGTCGCCATGCAATCGTTGATCAGTTCTACATGATCCCGTTGAATATCGAGAAAATCTTCCATCCGCTTACTATTACTGAAAGTCGGTGGATCCATTACTATAATATCAAACGAAGAAGGCTTAATTGTTTTCAGGTATTGCTTGACATCTGCATGTACAAATAAATACTTTGATTGATCATCAAACCCATTAAGCTGCATATTCTTCTCCGCCCAGCCCAGGTAAGTTTTTGAAAGATCAACTGTAACAACTTCTGTAGCATCCCCTGCAGCAGCGTAAACCGAGAATGAACCTGTATAAGCAAATAAGTTCAATACTTTTTTCCCGCTGGCCTTTTCCCGCACCATTTGCCGGGTGATGCGATGGTCAAGGAATAAGCCTGTGTCCAAATAATCACTAAGGTTTATAATAAACTTCAGCCCGTTTTCTTCTGCTTCAAATTCATGCTTTAATTTATCCACCTTTTGATACTGCCCCAGCCGGCCGGGTTTTCGTTGCCTGAGCTTTAGAAAAATATTTTCTTTAGAAACATTCACGATCTCTGCAGCTATCTCCAATGTTTTCTCCAACCACACATCATGCTCCGCCTCTGACATTCCATGCCGGCGCTTATACTCGGCCACATATAGTTTGTCCGCGTATAGTTCAACACAAAGTGGGAATTCGGGAAGATCGTGATCATAAATGCGATAGCAGCTAATACGCTGCCGTTTAGCCTGCTTATGCAGGTGCCGATTGACCTTCTCGAGCCTGTTGCGAAACATAATAAATTTTTCTTCTGTCACCAGCTGAAAATTTTTTACGAAATTAGCTGTCCTGATGGACACGACCATGTATGCAATTGTGGATATAGAAACAACGGGGAGTTATTCCGCTGCCAATGGAATTACGGAAATCTCCATTCATGTTTATGATGGAGAGAAAGTGATCGAGAAGTTTGAAACATTGATCAATCCCTGCCAGCCTATCCCCTATTATATTCAGAGCATGACAGGCATCACCGACAAAATGGTGGCCGGCGCCCCCAAATTTGAAGAAGTTGCTGAGCAGATCTATACTATACTCCAGGACAAGATCTTTGTAGCACATAATGTGAGCTTCGATTATTCCTTTATAAAAGGAAGTCTTGCCGAAAGCGGGTTCATTTTAAATAGCAAAAAACTATGCACGGTAAGGCTCAGCCGAAAGATCATTCCCGGTTTGCCCTCTTATAGCCTTAGCAATCTTTCTCATTCATTGGGCATTACCATCAATAATCATCACCGTGCCGGCGGGGATACAGAAGCAACTGTGAGGATCTTTCAACTATTGCTGGCAAACGATAAAGACCAGTTCATTCAAAAAAGTCTGCAGCGAAATTCAAAAGAAGCTGTTTTACCTCCTAATGTCCCTAAAGAACATTTTGACCAACTCCCCTATACTCCCGGCGTATATTATTTCCATAACGAAAAAGGAAAAGTGGTTTACGTAGGCAAGGCCAATAATATCCGCTACCGGGTGAACAGCCACTTTAGCAATAACTCCGAAAGCCGGCAGAAACAGAATTTCATGAAATATATTCATGCGATCAGCTTTCAGCCTACGGCTACTGAACTGATGGCGCATATTCTTGAATCAACAGAGATTAAAAAACTCTGGCCCATGTTCAATTCATCGCAAAAAAGATGGGAGGATGTGTATGGCGTTTTTAGCTATGAGGACCAGAATGGTTTTTTACGATTAGCGATCGAAAAGAATAAGAACAGGCTCAACCCGCTTTATAGTTTTCACTACCTCGTAGATGGGCATGCTGTCATCAGAAAACTGGTAAAAGATTTTCAGCTATGTCCCAAGCTTTGCTTTATGCAAAAAGATCATGTGCAATGCGAGGGAATAAAAGAAGGCCATTGTAAAGGCGCTTGTGAAAAGAAAGAGAAAGCGTTTGCCTATAATACACGTGTCACAAAAGCTATCGAAACTCTACAGGCACAACCATCCTTTGCTATACTTGAAAAAGGATTGAATGGCAACGACCAGTCCTGCATACTGGTGTGGAAAGGAAAATTCTATGGCATGGGTTATCTTGATGCGGATATGCAAATAACAGATGCGGAGGCTTTAAAAGAAATGATCACACCTTACAAGGAAAATCTTTTTATCCGTAATCTTATTAATGGCTATGCGGCCCGTTTCCCTCAAAAAGTGAAATTACTTGCGGAAGAAGCTGCGAGCTTAGGGCTATGAGCTGCGAGGCTTTAATGCCCGTTACAGACTCAGCGAATAAGCAGATTACTGAATCTCCGTTTTACTATTGCAGCTATAGGTCTCGAAGCTCATAGCTCGCAGCTCGTTGCACTAGTCCAGCCATTGAAAATTCTCTGCCTGGGGCGAATCATTAAGCAGTTGTCTTACTTCTTCCGGCAGAACGGCCAGTTTACGTTTTACTATATCTATCCAGGCAATGTCAACTGTAAGTATGGCGCAAAGAATATCCTCATTCTTTTTTATGCTGTGCCGGATGGTGAATCTTGAAAAATCTCTTTTGGCTGATAGTGTTTTAAGATCGATGAACACTTTATCGTTTAGCCTGATCTCTTTTCTAAAAACACATTCTTCCCTGAATAAGATGGGCCCGATCTGTAATTGCTGCATCACTTTATCCGTAAGCCC
>DASVNY010000426.1:0-2400 GCA_036383615.1 Chitinophagaceae bacterium | reverse complement strand
GTTAGGCACAGACAACGAAGGGTTGCTTTGTTTTGACAGGGCTTCCAACAAGTGGACAATATTCAAAAATGATCCAAAAGATAAAAGCTCGCTGAGCTTCAATTCCATTTTTACACTTTGTCTTGATCCGGTTGAGCCGGCAAAGTATTTATGGATCGGTACCAACGGCGGAGGATTGAACCGGATGGATCTTTCAACAGGTAAATGCACCCGCTATTCAACAAAGAATGGCTTGCCAAATGATGTGGTGTATGGCATACTGCCCGACAATGCCAATAACCTTTGGATGAGCACCAACAAAGGTCTCTCTTGCTTCAACCTGGCAAAACAAAGTTTTAAAAACTATGAAGAAAAGGATGGATTGCAGAGTAATGAATTTAATCATGGCGTGTACTTGCGTACTAAAGAAGGCATCTTATTCTTTGGTGGAGTAGGCGGGTATAATTATTTCGACCCGGCAACGATCAGCAGCAATCCCATTGCACCCAAAGTGGTGATCACTGACCTGCGGATAAAGAACCAAACGGTGAATGCCAATGAACCAGGATCGCCATTGAAGAACGCCGTTTATCTCGAAAAGAAAATTGTATTGCCCTATAGCGATAACATGATCACGTTTGAATTTGCTGCATTGGATTTTATGGCGCCGGATATGAACCAATATCAATTCAGGCTCGAAGGTTTTGATAAGGATTGGATCAATGCCGGCAATACAAATGCGGCAACCTACACCAATCTTGATCCCGGCACATATACATTCAGGGTAAAGGGAAGTAATAAAGATGGCGTATGGAACGAAGAAGGCGCATTAATACTATTAATTATTAAACCACCATGGTACGCCACCTGGTGGTTCAGAACAATAGCGGCGTTGCTTATCATCGCGGTTATTTATGGTATTTATCGATACCGGTTGAACCAGGTATTAAAGCTCCAGGCCATTCGCAATAGTATTGCAAGAGATCTTCATGATGAGATCGGAAGTAACCTCAGTAATATCTCCATCTTTAGTGAAGTGGCACAACAGCAAAAAGGAGTGGATACTGAAACTGCACCAATGCTGAAAAAGATCAACGAGTTTGCAAGAGTTTCGATGACCTCCATGAGTGATATTGTGTGGATGATCAATGCACGTAATGATAGTTTCGAGAATATCATATCACGCATGCGTTCGCTGGCCGCTGAAATACTGGAAGCCAAAAACTGCAATCTTCATTTGAATTTTGATGAACACCTGAACTACTTATCTCTCAGCATGGAACAGCGAAAGAATTTTTATCTTATTTACAAAGAGGCGATCAACAACGTGGTGAAATATGCTAATTGTAAAAACGTTTGGGTGGACCTGCATAGAAAGGGAAATTGTATCGAGCTTATCGTGAAGGATGATGGTATCGGGTTCGACACAAGCGTACAAAACAAAGGGAACGGCCTCTATAACATGCACAAAAGAGCGGAAACGCTAAACGGAAAACTAAAAATAGAAAGCCGCCAGGGTGAAGGCACTACAGTGAGCCTGGCATTTAATTGTTGATCGCTCAAAAACTTTCACCTAATATTAGGGGGAGGGTAAATAGTAAATACTTCTATTTTTACCGCATGGCGACAAGGGTAATGATATACGATGATAATAAAGGCAGGCAGGATGCCTTGCGTCTTTTATTGGCCAGCACGGCTGATATGGAATTTGTAGGCAGCAGGGAAAATTGCAATGAAGTGGATACTGATATGATCACTTTTGCGCCTGATGTAGTGTTGATGGATATAGACATGCCCGGCATAGATGGCATCGAAGGGTTGAAAATAATCAGGAAGACGGCACCCAATGTCTATGTCATCATGCAAACCGTTTTTGAAGATGAAGAAAAAATATTAACGGCAATAACGGCAGGCGCCAATGGTTATTTTTTAAAACAAACATCCTCCTTAAAACTGATCGAAGGCATTCGTGATGTACTCGATGGGGGAGCGCCAATGACGGCATCAGTTGCTAAAAAAGTGCTGGAAGTTTTCAAACTCCAGGCAAACACGAATAAGAATCCATTTGATCTTTCAGAAAGAGAGATCGATATCCTGAGCATGCTCACCAAAGGCATGAGTTATAAAATGATCGCTGATAGCGCCGGCATTACCTTTCACACGGTGAATGGTCACCTGAAAAAGATCTATGAAAAGTTGCAGGTGCATTCAGCAACAGAGGCGGTGGCGAAGGCTTTTCAGCACCGGTTGATATGATCAGGTTGTGAATTTCCCACAGATTTTTGCTGGTTTGATCGTAGAATACGCAGATCAATACATAAATACCCGCTGATCCATTAATCCGCGAAAATCAGCCGGAGAAATTTTTCAAACAAAGACACTACTCTTTTTTTCGGTAGGTTCGGGTAATCAAACCCAATA
>DASVNY010000425.1:0-2391 GCA_036383615.1 Chitinophagaceae bacterium | reverse complement strand
GTGGCTCCAGGCCATTCATGAAGATAATCTTACCTGGACACAGGTAAGCGATCTTCAGCACTGGAACAACGCCGCCGCTAAAATGTATAGGGTAACAGGTATCCCACAAAACTTTTTACTGGATCCAAACGGAAAGATCATTGCAAAAAATCTTCGTGGCCCGGACCTTGAAGCCAAGCTTTGTGAGATACTTGGGTGCAACTGATAGTTCCTACTGGTTTATATCTTTTCCTTCTTTCAGTTTATCGATCATTGACTGCAGGTTATTCTTGTCTTGTTGTGAGGGTGCAGCAGCCTGCGCCATGTTTGCATATTTCAATGCGTTTTTATAGTCAGCAATTCCCGAATATCCTCTTGTCATACCCATTAATGTGGTGTAGTCGTTGGGGTATTTCTGGTAATTTGTCTTGAATACTTCAAATGCTTCTTTGCTCTTTTTCATAGCCAGGAGCTGGCGACCATATTGGTGGATCTGTCGCATATTGCCAAGCGGCAATGCTTTTTTCATCACGCTATCTGCTTCTGCTGTACGGCCGAGCTTTGTTAGTATTTCTGCTTTTGTCGATAGTGTTACAAAATTAGCTTCACCTGCAAAAGGATCGTTGATGGCCTGGTTGGCCCATGCAAGACCTTCTTCTAAATTAATGTTCTTATCAGCCGCATATCTCGCTGCCTGGTGATAAGATTGCCAGCCGGGGTTAAAACTTCTTTCACCTCTTAATTCTCTCCTGAAAGATTCAAATTGCAGTTTATCGAGATCAACCTTCACCTTAAAAGGGATCATCAGTTTTTCCCAGCACAATGCGATAGTAGCGCCGTCTTCCGTTTCATCAATGAATTCATATTTCAAACGTTCAACAGTTTTATCAGTAGCGACGGGTTTTACTTTTACCCGCAAAGCATCTTCTGAATCACGATAGAAATAGCTTCCCCAACTACTGTTGTTCTTCGAAAAGATAAGAATGCATTCCGCGGGGTCATAAGCAATGAAGAAACCATATTTACCTGCTGGCAATGATTGCCCCTCAATTTTCACATCCGTTGAAAATTCAATGGTAGTATTTTCATTGGCGCCTGCCCGCCATGGTGATGCTTTGCTGCTGCCAAAACCCAGGTCGGAAAAACCTGTGTGTACTAATTGCCCCCATACTTTTCCTTCGCGGCCTCTTACAGCCGGCCGGTCATAGTGTATCGTTACATCGGTTATCCCGATCCTTTCACCAACAACTGCTTTTTTATTGCCACCATCGGGAGGCGTTGTCAATACCTGGGCAAACAAAGTGAAAGAGGTCGTCAATACGGGGAGAATAGCGAGGATTTTTTTCATACAGGAGTTTTTATAACAGAAAGCTACGGCAGCAGCCAGCAGTCCTGTTTGCTTTTTTGATTAACGAATGGCTAAAAGGATGAGTGGGGTGAGTAAACACTTAAAGGATCTTTCAAAAAAAATTGAACAGAAACTGTTTAAAAAAGAATATATCCCAATTGAAAATCCAGTGACTAAGAGTTTCTATCCGTAGCTGCTACGGGGAAATTACGCTATCACTAATAGTAATTTTTTACCAGGACCAGATTATTGGCTTTTTTATACTATTTCACTTACATCCAGCGTTTTTTAAGAGAAGATTTTGTGAGACCCCTATCCGTAAGTACTCTATGAAAACCCTTAGCCTGATACTAGCAGTAGCATGGTCGTTGTGTGGCTTTAGCCAGGGCAACAATTGCAGCACGGCTTATGATATTACCCTCGATGCGGTTTGCCGCAATTACAGCGTTTCATCTACCGGCTCCTCCTGTGATTTTTGTTCCTACTCCGGCAATACAGGTAAGATCACTTATTTCCGTTTCACCACTGATAATTCCCCGCAATGTGTTCTCCTGGATGTTTCCGCTTCTGCTACTGTAACAATGGAAATGGTTTTGTTCAACGACTGCAATAGCGGCACCCCTTCACCGTCAGGAGGATTATATAATCATGGCATGTGCATGGACCAGGGTAAAGGACTATGGGCGCAAAATCTATTTGACAACCTGTTACCGAACACAACTTATTACCTGAGAGTTAGAACCCAAGGAGGGTTTACAGGTAGTGTGCAGGTTTGTGGTAAATACTATACACCATCAAACAATATCTGCTCTGGTGCAACTCAAATTGGTGTTACGCCTGTAAAGGATAATAACGCATGCCAGGTGCCCGATCTTTCAGTAATACCCGCGCAACTTTGTGCAATCACATTAGAGAACACTGCCTGGTACACTTATATAGTACAAAATGATGGCAGCTCCACGATCACTATTGATGAGATTGCCTGCAACAATGGGAATGGCAATAATAACAATGGGTTTCAAATCGGGTTCTTTACTGGTTCATGCGGAAGCCTGGTTCCGGTC